>NZ_JAQDBC010000002.1:0-229868 GCF_027681725.1 Caecibacter sp. AF58-12pH5A
CGGCTCTTTCGAGCCAGTGATCCTCATTCGTTTTTATAGGGGCGTTATTTCACAGCCCCCTTTCAGCTTCATAGGAAGGATTACGCTTGCTTTTTGTAGACGATAGAGGCTACGCCCAGGAGGATTAAGACCATGCCCAGGGCAATATTCCAGGTCAGCACTTCACCCAGGCAGAGCACACCGCCCAAGACGCCGATGACCGGTACGACGAGGACGGCCACACCGGCCTTCGCCGCTTCCATATGCTGCAGGATATAATTCCAAAGGAAAAAACCTGCGGCCGCTGCCAGAAGGCCGTTGTAGAGGAGGGCTGCTACACTCACAGGCGTCCAGATAACCGTCGTCTGGCCGCTTCCTTCGGCCCAGAGAAAGAGGACGACGGCGCCAATCGCCATCTGCCAGGCCGTACATTGTAACACATCGCAGGCCGTCAATTTGAGCTTCAGGATCACGCCGGCAATAGCCCAGCCCAGGGCGCCGAGCAGGACGATACAGATGGCCTGGAAATTCGCGTCGAAATGGACATTCATGAGCAGACACAGGCCTGCCATGGCCGTCGCGATGCCTAGGACCTTGCGGCGCGTGAGCCTTTCGTTCAAAAAGAAATGGGCCAGAATAGCCATAAAGACGGGCATGGTATAATTAAGGACTGCCACCAGGCCGGCACTGAGACTGACGATGCCGATCTGCATGGCCGCATTGTTCAATACGACCTGGGTCATGCCGGAAAGGAAAATCCAGGGCCAATACTTTTTTTCCGGAATCAGCAGATGCCGCCAGGCACAGACGGCGAGCAAGACGAGAGCACCCAGAACGGCCCTGTAGGAAACAAAGAGCACTGGCGGAAAAAAGGCCGTCGACAGTTTCATGACGATCCAGTTAAAGCCCCAAATAAAATACAGCAGCAGTAATGCCTTAATCATGTAGATCACGTCCCGTTTGGTTTAGTATGTAGTATAGAGAACACGTTTATATTATAGCATGGACAGCGGGAAAAGTTTTGCCTGTGCCGCCGGGAATTTTGCGGTATAATAAAAACGACAGTATCTATTCCTATTAAAGGAGATAAAAGACATGACACAGCATATAACCTATCATACCCTCCTCGTAGAGGGCGCCCCTGTTTTTTATCGCGAAGCCGGCGATCCGTCGCTGCCCAAGCTGGTCCTTTTCCACGGCTTTCCTACGTCGAGCTCTATGTTCCGCGGGCTCATACCACGCCTGGCCGACGCGTACCATATTATTGCGCCGGATTATCCAGGCTTTGGCCAGTCCGGCGATCCCGACAGGAAGACCTTTGCCTATACCTTCGATCACCTGGCAAAGGTCATGGAAGCCTTCCTCGTAGCGAAGGGCTTTACGGATTTTTCCATGTACGTCTTCGATTACGGCGCACCTATCGGTTTTCGCCTGGCCCTCTGGCATCCCGGCTGGATCCGGGCCATCATCAGCCAGAACGGCAACGTCTATGAAGCGGGCCTTGGCAAGAAATGGGCAGCCCGGGCGGCCTATTGGGCCAAGCCGACGGCGGCACTGCGCGAGCAGTATAAGGCTGCCTTTCAGGCAGACGCCGTTATCGGCCAGTACACAGGCGGCGAAGCGCCCGGTTCCGTAAGCCCCGATGGCTATACGCTGGACCTTGTAGCCATGGCCAAGGCCGGACGGGACGAAATTCAGTCGGACCTCATTTGGGATTACCAGACCAACGTCCGTCTCTACCCGGCCTTCCAGCAGTACCTGCGGGAAAACCAGCCGCCTGTCCTCTGCGTCTGGGGCAAGAACGACCCGTCCTTCATTCCCGCCGGTGCCGAAGCCTTCAAAAAAGACGTGCCCCGCGCCCAGGTCGAACTCCTCGACGGCGGCCATTTTGTCCTCGAAACGCATGGGCCGGAAATAGCAGACAAAATCCGTCATTTCCTGTCCCAGGTACTACATGAATAAGGAGCTGATTGTACGTGAAGTGTGTTGTTTTATTGAGCGGCGGCGTCGATTCGACGACCTGCCTGGCCATAGCCCTGGCCAAATATAAAAAAGAAGAGGTCCTGGCCCTGACGGTCTACTACGGCCAAAAGCACGATAAAGAGCTGCAGGCAGCCCGGGCCGTTGCAGCCCATTATGGCGTAGAGCAGCAGGAAATCAATCTGGCCCAGGCCTTTACCTATAGTAATTGCTCGCTCCTCCAAAAGAGCGACCAGGCCATTGCCCATACGTCCTATGCCGACCAGCTGGCCGCCCAAGGCGGCACAGGGACGGTCGCTACGTACGTGCCCTTCCGCAATGGCCTCTTCCTGTCCTATGCCGCAGCCGTTGCCGTCAGCGTCGGTGCCGAAGTCATTTATTACGGTGCCCATGCCGACGATGCCGCCGGCCGGGCGTATCCGGACTGCACGCCCGAATTCGAGGCGGCCATGAACACGGCCATTTACGAAGGCTCCGGCCGCACGTGCCACCTGGAAGCACCGCTCCTGGCGTGGAACAAAGCCGGCGTCGTCAAGAAGGGCCTTGCACTGGGAGCCCCGTACGAGCTGACGTGGAGCTGCTACGAAGGCGGTGAAACGCCCTGCGGCGTCTGCGGTACGTGCCGCGACAGGGCAGCTGCCTTTGCGGCTAACGGCGTAGCCGACCCGGCCCTTACGAAGGAGGCCAAGGCATGAGCAAAAGGAGACTCCTCGTCTGCGCAGCCCTGGCAGCCGTCCTCGGCATGGGGCTCATGACGCCCGGCACAGGCTATGCGGCAGTGAGCGAAAAAAATGATTTCTACCAGGCCGTGAACGAAAAGGTCCTGGCCGAAAAGAAGATCAAGCCTACGGAATCGTCGTGGTCGTGGTTTCAGGAACGGAACCGGGAAAACAAAGAGTTCCTGACGAAAAAAATAGAAGCCATTGCCAAAAAGCAGGGTACTTATACGGAGGGGACGGAAGAACAAAAAATAGCCGATCTCTACCAGTGCATTACAGACCAGAAGACACGCAATGCTACGGCACCGGCGCACTTAGAGACACTCGTAGCGCCCCTGCAGGCGGCTAAGACGCCTGCTGAACTGACGGCAGCCGTGTGCGCCCTGCACGACCAGTATGGTATCGACGTCCTCATGGACATGTCCGCCCAGCGCCTGCCCGACAAGCGCCGCTACATTGCCCGCTTTGAAGCGGCCGGCCCGGTCCTTTCCCGCTACGATCTCGAAAAGGAAGCCCAGCCCGGCGCCTGGCAGGACTATCAAACGTATGTCGCCAACGTCCTTGCGGCCGGCGGCCTGGCTGAGAAGGCTGCCGTCACGGCGGCAGGCCGTATTTTTGCCTTCGAGCAAAAACTCGGCCCGACGCTGTTGACGAGCGAAGAAATGAACGACATTATGGTCCAAAACCGCCAGGTCTCGCGGCAGGAATTTATTGCCATGACGCCCCATTTGGATGGCGAAGCCTTGCTAAGGGCCTGGCACCTCGAAAAAGAGCAGACCTTGTACCTGGCCGATCCGGCCTATTTGCAGGCCCTTGATGCGGCCTATACGGCAGACAATCTGGACCTCTTCCGCCAGTACTTTACGTTCCGTGTCTATCACCAGCTGGCCCCGTATAGCGATATTCCCCTCCGCGATTTGCGCCAGCATTACCAGAACCACCGCTATGGCATCCGCGCCAGCCGCACGGAAAAAGAACAGGCCTCGTACATGCTCCAGTCCCTCATGCCCTATGAACTGGGCCAAATCTACCTGAAGGAACGCTGCACGCCGGAAACGCAGGCAGCCGTCCGCCAGATCATCGATGAAGTCCGTCAGGTCTACCGCAGCCGCCTGGAACAAAATACGTGGCTCACAGCCGCTACGCGGGCAAAAGCCATAGAAAAGCTTGACGGTCTGCGCGTCTTCGTCGGCGGCCCGGCAGCGGACGACAAGCCACTCATTGAAGATATGCACGCTGTCGTACCGGAAGGGAAGGGCGGCGACTTGCTTACCAATATCCTCCAAAACGAAGCCTGGGCAGCCAGGGAAGAAGAAAAGCTCGTGGGTACAGACTTTAATCCCGATAAATGGTATGCCTTTAATCCGCAGGACGTCAACGCTGCCTATATTTCGGATAACAACAGCATCACCATTCCTGCCGGCATCCTGCAGGCCCCCTTCTACGACAGCCACGCATCGCGCGGCACCAATCTGGGCGGTATTGGCGTCGTCATTGGCCACGAAATTTCCCACGCCTTCGACCCGAACGGCAGCCATACCGATAAGGACGGCAATCTCATCGACTGGTGGACGCCGGCCGACTACGCAGCCTTCCAGAAGCGGGCTTCTGCCTTTGCGCCCTATTATAGCCGCTACCAGCTGGCGCCGGGCCTCTACGAAAACGGCCAGCTCGTCATGAACGAAGCCATTGCCGATTGCGGCGGCCTCTCCGTAGCCACGGTTATTGCCGGCCCAGAGGAACGCGTACGGCGCGACCTGTATCAGAACTTTGCCGCCATCTTTGCCTCGAAATATACGGACCAGCTCCTGTATCAGCTCGTAAAACTCGACCCGCACCCGAACGGCAAGGCCCGTGTCAACGGCGCCCTTTCCTCGACAGAAGGCTTCTATAAGGCCTACGATATCGTCCGTGGTGACGGCATGTACGTAGCGCCGGACCAGCGGGTCGGTCTTTGGTAATCATATTTTTGCAGATTACTGACGTTTTTTTGCTTGCATTCTTGTGGTTGATACGATACAATCACAGTGAAAGAAGGTCTTATCTTTGGGTAAGGCCTGCTCCCCGGGTGGGACAAAAAACGTACCCCTGGGACGAAAAGTGAAAAGCTTAGTCTGCGATCTGGTATTGTAAGGAGGATTTTATGAGAAAGTACATAGCACTCATTGCGCATGATGCAAAAAAAGACGCGATCGTCGAATTGGCAACTACATTTAAAGCTGTATTATCCCGCTATCCTCTCGTGGGAACCGGTGAGACAGGGCTCCGCATCGAAAATGAAACGGGCCTTTCTATCCAGAAAATGCAGCCCGGACCAATGGGCGGTGACCAGCAGATCGGCGGCATGATTGCATCGGACCAGGTGTTGGGCGTCGTATTCCTGCGTGATCCTCTGACAGCCCAGCCGCACGAACCAGACGTATCGGCTTTTCTTCGTCTTTGTGACGTCCACGCCGTACCGGTTGCGACGAATGTAACGAGTGCCCGCATCCTGCTGACTGTGTTGGATACGCAGCCTGATTTATTTTAATATCGCGAAAAGGAGCCATTACCTATGTATAAAAAGACAAAAATCGTATGTACCCTGGGACCTAGCTCGAATACGCCAGAAATTTTGGCCAAAATGATTCAGGCCGGCATGAACGTCGCCCGCTTCAACTTCTCTCATGGATCTCATGAAGAGCATAAACAGCGTATCGAAATGGTACGCAACGTAGCGCGCAACCTCAACGTTCCCGTCGCCCTCATGCTCGATACGAAGGGCCCGGAAATCCGCCTGGGCCTCTTCAAAAACGGCTCGGTAGAGCTCGTCGAAGGCCATGAATTTACCTTGACGGCCCGCGACGTCGAAGGCGATGAAACCATTGCCTCCATGACCTACAAGGACCTGCCCAAGGAAGTCAAAGCCGGCGACCACATCCTCCTCTCAGATGGCCTGGTCAATCTCGTCGTCACGTCTGTCGAAGGCGACGACATTCATACGAAAATCCTTAACAGCGGCAAGATGAGCGACCGCAAGCGCGTCGCCGTGCCGGGCATTGCTATCAACCTGCCGGCCGTATCAGAAACGGACGAAGCAGATATCGAATTCGGCATCCACATGAACATGGACTGGATCGCCGCTTCCTTCATCCAGCGCGGCAAAGACGTCCTCACCATCCGCCGTATCCTGGAAAATCACGACAGCCACATGAAGATCATCTCCAAAATCGAATGCAAGGCTGCTGTCGACAATATCGATGAAATCATCAGCATGAGCGACGGCATCATGGTAGCCCGTGGCGACCTCGGTGTAGAAGTACCGGCCGAAGAAGTACCGACACTGCAAAAGCTCCTCATCCACAAATGCCAGATGGCAGGCAAGCCCGTCATTACGGCAACGCAGATGCTCGAATCCATGTGCAACAACCCCCGGCCTACACGGGCCGAAACGAGTGACGTAGCCAACGCCATCCTCGACGGCACAGACGCCGTCATGCTCAGCGGTGAAACGGCCGGCGGCCTCTACCCGGTAGAAGCCGTACAGACTATGGCCCGTGTTGCTACCTATACGGAAAGCCAGTTCCCGCCCCGCGCCTATGTAGATGAAAATGCCGGCCCGGCAACGACGACGGAATCCATCGGCAAGGCCACTGTAAAAATTGCCCAGGACTTGCACGCCGCAGCCATCATCGCCTCGACCGAACGGGGCGGCACAGCCCGGATGGTGTCCAAATACCGTCCGGCGTGCCCAATCATCGCCGTTTCGACCCATGAAAATGTTGTCCGCAGCCTGCAAATGAACTGGGGTGTCCAGGCCATTGTAGGCCAGGAAGGCAATACGACCGATGAAGTCGTCGACAACGCCATTTATGCTGCCTTAGACGCAGGCATTATCAAAGCCGGCGACCTCGTCGTCCTCACGGCCGGCGTACCTGTAGCCAAGGCCGGCTCGACCAATATGATCCGCGTCCAGGTCGTCGGCGACGCCCTCCTGCGTGGCACCGGTATTGGCCGTAACTCCGCTATCGGCTCCGTCTGCATCGGCACCAGCCTGGCAGACCTGCAGAAGAACTTCAAGGACGGAGATATTCTCGTCGTCCGCGCTGCCGGTACGGAATACGTGGACTATATGAAACGGGCCAGCGCCATCGTTTCCGAAGAAGCAGGCCTGACCAGTGAATCGGCGATCGTCGCCATTACCTTTGGCATCCCGACCATCGTCGGTGCTGCCCATGCAGCAGACCTCCTGGAAAATGGGGAAGTCGTCACTGTCGATGCCGGCAGAGGCACTATTTTCCGCGGCAAAGCCAACGCCCGCTAATATCATACATAAAAAAAACGGTTTCTTTCCTCAAAAGAGGAAGGAAGCCGTTTTTTGTATATCCGGGATCAGAAGCGGACGCTTTCGCCGTCTTCGGGCATGACGTAGTTCGTGACCTGCCGTTTGGCCAGGAGTCCGCGCATGGTATAACGCGTAATGGACGCGTGGGATACGTTATCCATATGGGTGATAAAAATTGTTGCCTCCGGTACGGTGGCAGCTACACAGGCGACGTCTTCGTCGTTCATGATCAGGCGGCCGCACGTGCTTTCTTCAGCAGCACAGGCGTTGACCGTGACGACGGCCGGCTGGAAACGGCGCAGCGTAGCCTGCACGTCCGGGTACCAGACGGTATCACCGCTGATGTAGAGCGTCTTTTCCTGCGCTGCTGTCAGGACGACGCCCATGGTGTTGCCACACGGGACCATTGTGCCGTGGCGGGACGGCACGCGGGTCAGCGTTATAGCGCCAAAGGCAGTGCCTGCTGCAGCTACGATGCGGACGTCTGTAAAACCGGATTTCCGGCAAATGGCTGCGTCTTCTTCGTCCTGGACGAAGGCCGGCGTCCCTTTGTCCAAGGGCGCGCCGACAGTACCATCGGCAGCGAGATCGATGTGGTCGGCATGGAGATGGGTAAAGATATAGCCGTCGACGCCGGCGAGGATGTCCGTTACCGGCAGGGGCAGATCAAAAATCGGCATGGCAATCTGCATCTTTACCGGATCCGGTACCTGGTAGGCGTGGCCGGGAATATCGGCCATGGCACCCATGCCGCCTTTTTTTACCAGCCAGGGATCGACGAGAAAGGTCTTGCCGGCGTACGTGATTTTGTTGGTTGCATTGCGGATCTGCTGTATTTCCATCATAGTTCCTCCTAACGCAAATACTATACATGTTGACAAATAATGAACACCTTGTATAGTATTAAGTATAGCGCGCGGGAGAGAGAATGCAATGGACAGATAGCGGGAACTGTCACGTTCCTGCACAGATAGAAAAAATTGTCTAAAATGAGGTGCTCATGATGGAAGAAAAAACACGCAAGACAGACCGGCGCAGCCGCTATACGTGCCGGGTCATTAAGGAAACACTGCTGGCCTTATTGAAGGAACGGCCTTTTACCAAGATCAACGTCTCCCAGCTTTGCCGTGCGGCCGATTTGACGCGGGGGACCTTTTATCTTCATTATCGCGATCTCTACGACGTCCTCGACGACGTTCTGGAGGAGGCCCTGCACCTGACGGAAGGGGATTTCACGGAAAAGGAATTCTGGCAGCTCCTGGAGCTCGTCGAGAGCGACGCGGCCTCCCTGCCGGAACGGCTCCTGCAGCAGTATTCCCTCCTGCCTGTGTGCCAGCGCGTAACGGACATACCGGCCTACCGCGTCCTCTTTTTGGATGAAACCATTTCCTCCTATGTCCTGCAGTTCATCTTTCGCCGTGAAAAGAGCCGTTCCCTGCCGTTTCTGGAGCATTACCTGCACGTAGATGAAGCCATGGCCGAGCGCATTTTCCTCTTCTTTGTCGCCGGTGCCTTTGCCGTCAACCAACAGGGAAAATGGCAAAAGGACCCGGCCTGGTATGCGTTTCAGAGCCTTATCCTGCAGATGTTCAGCCGTATTCCCAAGGGAAATGAATAAGCAAAAAAACACCCCAGCCGTGTGACTGGGGTGTTCGTATACCGGGCTAAGGCTTAGCCGAGGATTTTCTTCAGGTCTTCTTCCGGAGTGCTGATCGGAGTGATGTTGAAGTTGTCTACGAGGTACTGCAGAACATTCGGGGAAAGGAATGCCGGCAGGGACGGTCCAAGATAGATGTTCTTCAGGCCCAAATAGAGGAGGGTAAGGAGGATGCAGACAGCCTTCTGTTCGTACCAGGAAAGAACGAGGGTGAGCGGCAGGTCGTTTACGCCGCAATCGAAGGCTTTAGCCAAAGCGACAGCAACCTGAATAGCGCTGTAAGCGTCGTTGCACTGGCCCATATCCATGATGCGCGGCAGGCCGCCGATGGTGCCGATATCGAGGTCGTTGAAACGATATTTGCCGCAAGCCAGGGTCAGGATAACCGTATCCTTCGGTGTCTGTTTTACGAATTCCGTGTAGTAGTTACGGCCCGGACGTGCACCGTCGCAGCCGCCTACGAGGAAGAAGTGTTTGATCGCGCCGGCTTTGACAGCGTCGATAACCTTGTCAGCTACGGAAAGAACCGTGCCGTGGCCGAAGCCTGTCATAACCGTGGAGCCGCCGTTGATGCCTGTGAAGTGCTGGTCTTCACTGTAGCCGCCTAATTCGAGGGCTTTGTTGATAACCGGTGTAAAGTCTTTGTCTTCGCCAATGTGTGTCAGGCCGGCATAGGAAACGACTTCCGTCGTGAATACGCGGTCTGCATAGGACGGACGGGGCGGCATGAGACAGTTCGTCGTGAAGAGGAACGCGCCGGGAACGTTAGCAAATTCTTTCTGCTGGTTCTGCCAAGCTGTACCGAAGTTGCCTTTCAGGTGTTTGTATTTCTTCAGTTCCGGATAGCCGTGGGCCGGGAGCATTTCGCCATGTGTATAAATGTTGATGCCCTTGCCTTCGGTCTGTTTGAGGAGCAGTTCCAGGTCTTTCAGGTCATGGCCTGTAACGACGATGAACGGTCCTTTTTCGATGGTCATGGAAACTTCCGTCGGAACCGGTGTGCCATACGTGGATGTATTGGCTTCGTCGAGCATAGCCATGCAGGCCAGGTTTGCTTTACCGGTTTCCATGACGATCGGCAGGAGTTCTGCCATGCCCCAGTCTTCGCCAAGAGCAGCCAGGCCTTTTACGAAGAACGTATCGACTTCTTCGCTGGTCTTGCCGAGCATCAGTGCATGGTATGCATAAGCAGCCATGCCGCGCATGCCGAAGAGGATGAGGGATTTGAGGGAACGGATATCTTCGTTGGCATCCCAAATCTGTTTTACATCGTAGTCGGAAGCAGCGCTGCCGCCTAAAGCAGCCGTTTCTGCGTGTACTTTGTCCAGCATAGCCTGGATGGTTACGACATCGAAGTCAACGTTCGTAATCGTTGTGAACAGGCCTTCGAGGACGATGCGGTACGTATGAGCCGTAGCCGTTGCCGTCTTGCACGTACGTGCCAGGCCGATCAGGGCACCTGTTAATTTGTCCTGCAGGGCTGCAGCTTCTGCGGATTTGCCGCATACGCCGGCGCAACCGGTACAACCGGTACCGCGGGCTGTCTGTTCACATTGAAAGCAAAACATCTGTTGTTCCATCTTCATTACCTCCTGATGATCTATTCGTTAATTAAAAGAGAAAGCGTTCTGTAAGCGCAGTTCCTTACTGCTCTTACAGTATAGCCTGTAGAAATAACAAAGTCCGTTGCATATACAACAGCAACAGATTTTTTCTATGAGTATATTATATCATATAATTGAATTTGTGATATGATGTGATTATAATGAAAGGGTGATCAAAATGACCTGTAAAGAAGAAAAGAAGTCCTTGCGCCGGGCTGTTCAGCAAGGTGTACGGCAGCTGCCGGAGGACTATTGTAAAGCCGCTGATGCGGCCATTTTCGAGCATATCCGCGCCCTGCCGGAATACGCTGCCGCCAGGACCGTATTCGTCTTCGTCGGCATGGACTGGGAAATCCGTACGCAGCCCCTGATTGAAGACATGCTGCGAGCCGGGAAAATCGTCGGCGTCCCCTTATGCACAGGCAAGCGGACCATGGAAGTACGCCGCATTACGGGTATGGACGATCTGGAAAAAGGCTTCTACGGCCTGCTCGAACCGAAAGCCCATACAGCGCGCCTCCGTCCGGACGAAATCGATTTGGGTCTCATCCCCTGCTGTACCTGTACGGCTAGTGGTGACCGCCTGGGCTACGGCGCCGGCTTCTACGACGTGTATCTGGCCCAGAGCCACTTCCTGCGCGTCGTCCTCTGCCGCAGCCGCACCATGTCAGAAACAGTACCTGTAGAAGAACACGACCAGCCGATGGACGTCGTCATTTCCGAAGCGGGCATCAGCCGCACAGGCCGCAACTCACGCTGAAAATAGGCAAGTGCCCAAGCCGGCATGCGCCTGTTTCACTATATAATAGGGTAGAAAGAGGGATTTATATGACAAAATTTTCGAAACGCTGGTCTGATCCGGCACTGGTAGAAACGTGTGATGTCATGGACAGACTGTTTCAGCCCATGACCGCCGCCGATGGCATTGCCTTCAGCATTGGCTCACCGGCCCAGGAAGCCCTGCCGGTCGATGAACTGCAGGAAATCTCGCAGGACGTGTTCCGCCGTGACGGACGAGGGGTAGAAGCACTGGCGTACGGCACGAAAATGGGCATCCGCGATTTGCGCGAAATTATTGCCGCCCAGCTCTTAGCACCTAAGGGCGTAAAAACGACGGCCGACAACATCCTCATTACGGCCGGCGGCCTGGAAACGATGAAGCTCATGTGCGACGTCTTCCTCGACCCGGGCGATGTAGTCCTCGTCGAATCGCCGACCTTCGTCCACTGCGTCATGATCTTCCAGATCTTCAATGCCGTCTGCATTCCCTGCCAGATGGATGACCAGGGCCTGATCCTGGAAGACGTAGAAGCAAAAATCAAAAAATACCATCCCAAGATGATTTATACGGTACCGACCTTCCAAAACCCGACAGGTGTCACCCTGGCCCAGGATCGCCGGCAGAAACTGGCCGAATTGGCAGAAAAATACGATATCCTCGTCCTCGAAGATGATCCCTACCGGGATATCCGCTTTAAAGGCAAGGACCTCCTGCCCATCAAAGCCTTTGACCAGACCGGTCACGTCGTACTGGCCAACAGCTTCTCCAAAATCTTCTCGCCCGGCAGCCGTCTGGGCTATGTCGTCGCACCGGACGATATTATGGAAAAGATTTCCTACGCCAAAGTGGCGACGAACTCCCATTCCAGCAAGATATCCGAAGTTCTGGCGGCAGAATTCTTCAAACGGGGCTACTTCCCGGAACACCTCAAACGCATTTGCGCTCTCTACCGGGAACGCTGTGCTGTCATGATGGACGCCATCGACACGTACTTCCCGGCCGGGACAAAGCATACCTATCCTGACGGCGGCCTCTTTACGTGGGCCGAACTGCCTGGCGACATCGATACGACAGAACTGCTCAAGGAAACGATGGACCAGCTGCACATTTCCTTCGTAGCCGGCAGCGGCTTCTATGTCGAAGGCGGTGATGCAGGCAAGCACTGCATGCGCATCAGCTTTGGCGCCGTTACACCGGAAAAAATCCAAGTCGGCATCAAACGCCTGGGCGACTACATCAAGACGAAACTATAAGCCATATATACAGAAAACGCACCCTTGCACGTCCTAAGGCCTTCCCTTAGACGCGGCACGTGTGCGTTTTTTTGTCGTACGTATTTATATTTTCAAAAGCTGGCGCAAACACGGCTCGAGCAAAAGCCCCTCCCGCAGGTCGCCGCTCATAGAACGCGTGTAATCGACAGCATAATCGATAAAATTCGTAGCCAAATCGGTGGCCCTGTGAATAGACACGCCCTTTAGCGTAGCCCCGGCAATGACACTGGAAAAAACGTCGCTGACACCGGGAATGGCCGTATCAATCTTTTGCACTTCCCGTTCATAATACGCAGCCGTTTCCTCTTGCAGACAAAAATGACGGCTTTTTTTCTTGGTCTGCGGAATATCCGTAATCACTACATCCTTCGGCCCCATACGCTTCAACAGCTGGGAGACCACCAGCACCTCATTGAGGACAGAACCCTTACGAAGATCGGCTTTGATCCCCGTCAAAACACAGGCCTCTGCCAAAGTAGGCGTAATGATCGTAGCCTTACTGATGAGCTTCTTCATAAGACGCAGCCGCTTAGCCGTACAAGCAGACGCCTTTTCATAAGGAGAAGGAGCCAGAATCGGATCGACAATAACCTTGGTATCAGCCTGGGACAAAGCCTCAATCGCCTCAAGGGCAACGAGAAAATGCGCATCATCAGAGAGCTTGCCGATATAAATGACCGGGAAAGAACAACCGGACTCCTTCAACTTGGCAATAAAACTCTTCATAATCCTGGACGTATCAGCCGATTCGTACTCTGCAAACGCCGGACTATGACTGTGCAGGGACAAAGGCATAGAGCAGACCTGAAAACCTAAGGTCGAGATGATTGGCACAACGGCAGATAAGGCGCAACGGCCATAGGAACACAGGTCGTGGAGGGCTAAAACCCGCTTAGTAAACATGTAATCACCTCTTGGTATAGTTGTTATACTTATGAATTATAACGTATTGCCTCATGTATTTCAAGCATAAAATTATAATATAAAAGTATAAACTTTCATTTTTATGCATTTGACTCATACCGAATCGCTTCTGTTCCCATGCGTGCGTCTATTTGGTATTTGACACTTGGGAAGTAATAAAGAGCCAGAAACGCCTTCGCACAGGCATTCCTGGCTCTTTTTGCCTGATAAAAAAGTGAGTACTTTTTTGTCTGTTTAGTTGCTTTTCTGATTTTTCATTTCCTAAATTGTAAGCTGAAGGCTTCTTTCCATGGCTTGTAGCCTAAAATTTTTCCAGGTGATTCATGGCACTAACGTAACGTGCGCAGTAGAGGCGATTCACTGACGTCCTTCTGCGTAGCAGGTACCACGTGAATCGCCTCCTACGGCGGCCACGACAGCGTAGACTACATAGCAGGCCTCCTCGAAAAGAATAAAAAAAGAAACTAGCCCGGCCAAGATGCACTACGCCTAGCCGGCGACAGCCTCGGACAGATAGCCGGACAGGAGGCTGCTGTATCTATGAGTATCTGTCATATAGGAGCAGAAAAATTCGGAATGACCAGGCCTCTGTAAAATAAATTTTTTACAGAGCGAAAATGTACTTTTTTGTATCGAAAAAAGTGAACAGATTCATACATAAAACAGCAATAATGGAGGGTTGGTTACAAAAAATGGGATAAGTTCTTTATCTTTTTTATGAGAGAAATACCCAATTAAGTGTTTTGTTAAAATCAATAAAATACAAAAAGAATCAAAAACGAACAATGATTAAATACAATACAATTTTACCGTAAGAAGAAAGTACGATACAATACAGCCAAGTCAGCCAAGACCTTAGGCTGAGCGTATGCACGAAGAGGTCAGTATGCATTTATTTGTAGTCGTTATTTTCTAAAAGAAAGGTGAATACGTATGGGTAAAGGAATTCTTGATGGTGTAGTTGTATTGGATTTAACGCGTGTATTAGCAGGTCCCTACTGTGGTATGTTCTTAGCCGACATGGGCGCTACGGTTATTAAAATTGAACGTCCTGGCAAAGGCGATGACAGCCGTGCCTTCGGTCCGTTCTTAAATGAACAGAGCTGCTATTTTATGAACCTGAATCGTAATAAATATGGCGTTACATTGAATCTGAAGGAACCGGAAGGTAAGGAAATCTTCAAGGAAATGGTAAAGAAAGCCAACGTAGTCATTGAAAACTATCGTCCTGGCACGATGAAAAAACTGGGTCTCGATTATGATGTATTGAAGGAAATCAACCCGTCTATCATTTATGGTGCTTGCTCCGGCTTTGGCCAGTATGGCCCGTACAGCCAGCGCCCCGGTTATGATATCATCGGTCAGGCCATGGGCGGTCTCATGAGCGTAACCGGCTGGCCCGGTGGACAGCCTACCCGTTGTGGTACAGCTATGGGCGACGTTCTCGGTGGCTTAAGCCTTACGGTTGGTGTTTTAGGCGCCTTAGTACGTCAGGCTAAAACCGGTCAAGGGGAAATGGTTGATGTCGCTCTGGTCGATTCTGTCGTTTCTTCCCTGGAAATCATTACACAGATCTATTTGGCTAGTGGCCGTATTCCGGAACGTATTGGTAACCGTTATGAATCGACCTATCCGTATGATTCCTTCATTGCTAAAGATGGCAGCGTCATCATCGGCTGTGGCAATGATAAACTGTGGAAATTGATGAGCGCAGAAATGGGCCAGCCTGAATTAGCCGATGATCCTGCGTATAAGACCGTAAAGGATCGCGTTGCTCATCATGAAGCACTGAAAGTAATCGTAGAAAACTGGACAAAAGACCAGACTGTCGACGAAGTCGCTGACCGCCTGACAAAAGCCGGTGTTCCTTCGTGCCCGATTATGACTATCGACAAAATCGTCAAGGATCCGCATATTGCCGATGCACGCAAGATGTTTGTTGACGTAGAACACCCCGTAGCTGGTCATACGACGTTGACAGGTGATCAGATCAAATTCAGAGATTGGGAACAGAAAGTTCGTATGCCGGCACCGACACTGGGACAGCATAATGTAGATGTTTATGGAAAGATGTTGGGCCTGACAGAAGAACAACTGAAAGAGCTAAAGGAAAAGAACGTTTTATAATTTCTGAAGGAGGATGCCTGTATGGAAAAGATCGATATTTATGAAGTCGGCCCTCGTGACGGATTTCAAAATATAAAAGAGTATATTCCTGCCGAAGATAAACTGGCCATTATTGATGGCTTGGTCAAGGCTGGTATCAAACACATTGAAATTACGTCCTTTGTTTCGCCTAAAGCGATTCCCCAGCTTAAGGACGCAAAAGAAATTGCCCGCGTTTGTTTAGAAAAATATCCTGATGTCGATTTGATGGCCTTGATTCCTAATCTGAGAGGCGCTCAAACGGCTGCGGAAGTAGGTATTAAGCGGGTTGCTTATGTAGTTTCCCTCAGTGCCAGCCATAATAAGGCTAATATCAACCGCACGCATGAACAGTCCTATGATGCCTTGAAGGAAATTATGACGACCTATCCCGATATGGATATTGTATTGGATTTGGCAACGACCTTTGGCTGCCCCTTTGAAGGAAAATTCACGGTAGAACACATCGTCGAATTCCTGGATGCGTACGTCAAATTAGGTGTAAAGAACGTTTGCCTTTGTGATACCATAGGTATTGCTAATCCGGGACAGGTGAAGGAAGTCGTTACGGCCGTAAAAGCTGCCTATCCGCAATTGGATTTGCAGGTACATATTCATGATACACGCAATATGGGCGTAGCTTGTACGTTGGCCGCGATTGAAGCAGGAATCACAAAGGTTCAGTCTACCTTGGGCGGTTTAGGTGGTTGTCCCTTTGCACCAGGCGCATCGGGTAACCTGGCAACGGAAGACATGGTATACATGTTGAATGAAATGGGCTACGAAACAGGTGTAGATTTTGAACAGGTTTTGAATTTAGCAAAAAAAGAAGTCCAGATGATTCCGACGGGTGTCTACAGTGGTCACCATATCCATATTGACCAGACATCAAAATGTTTCCGGTAGGAGGGGAATACTATGGATATCAAAATAGCGTTATTACTTGTATTACTCCTTATCATTATTATCGGCTTTGTGCGCAAGATAAACATCGGCTTGCTGGCTATCGCCGCTGCATCCATCATTGCCTACGGTACAGGAACATTCAAGGCCAAAGATGTTATTACCGGTTTTAACTCGTCCCTGTTTATTACCTTAATGGGTATCACCCTGTTTTTCGGGGTCGTTGCGTATAATGGGTGTTTGGAGCTATTACTCAAAAAGATTACCAGTAAGTTTAAGAAGCAAGTTTGGTTTATCCCAATTCTCCTATTTCTCATCGGTGCTGTAATTGCCGGGATTGGCCCGGGCTGTGTACCGGCCTTGGCCTTTGTTGCTGCACTCGGTATTCCCTTGGCACATCAGACGGGATATCATCCAATTATGCTGCTGATTATCGGTGAGCTGGGTACCTTTACCGGTCGTTTTACAGCAATCACGCCAGAAGGTGTCTTGATTTCTTCTATTATGGGGCCTGCAGGCTATACGGACTTGGCTGTAACCATGGTAGGCGGCTCGTTCATCGCTGTAGCTCTCTTGTCAATCATTGTCTTTGTGTACTATAAGGGCTATAAGGTAAAACCAGCCGCTGTAGCACAGGAAGACGAAAAGATTGAAAAGTTTACTGGCCCGCAGATCATTGCCTTGCTGAGTATCTTGGTCATGCTGATGGGTGTTATCTTCCTTAATATGAACGTAGGTCTGGCTTCCTTCATTGTAGCTGTTTTCCTCTTGCTTCTCAATATTGGCGATTCTAAGGTGGTTCTGCAGAGAATTCCTTGGGATACACTGGTCATGGTTTGTGGTGTCGGCGTCTTGGTTAAGTTCATCATCAGCTCTGGCGGCATTGCCCTTATCGCTTCTGTTCTGGCTTCTGTTATGTCGCCTGCTACGGCTGCTGCCATTGCCGGTGGCTCTGCTGGTGTCTTGTCTTGGTTCAGTTCTGCCATTGGCGTCGTATTCCCGACGATGATGCCGATTGTTGCCGGCTTGGCTGAAACCGTTCCGGGGGCTCCGGTTGAACAGATGGTCACGGCTATTGGCATTTGTGCCGCGTGTGCAGGCTTAAGCCCGGCTTCTACAGGTGGTGCCATCATCATGAGTGCGTACCAGGGCGATGCAGAATACGCGAAAAAGATCAGCTCCAATAAATTGTTTGTTGAACTCTTCGCTTGGTCTGTATTCTGTGTGGTATTCGATGTATTGCTGGCGCTGATCGGTGCCTATGGAATCTTTTGATAGAGGGTTCATTAAAATCGCATAGTTTTATTTAAAATAAAAACTCCTCCATGTATAATAGAGAGTATCAAACCTTTATTATACATATGAGGAGTTTTTGTATCCCTGGCTGGCGTTAGGCTAAGGATACGGATTTTACTACGCGGATGGTGGAAAACGTGAAGATATTATTTATTGCTCCGTCTGAATTACTGGCTACACGGGCTGAAGAAATTATTACGAAACGAAACTTAGATGTCTGTGTGAAGGTAGGAGCTGTAGAAAAAGCGAAAGAAATTGCGACCAGAGCCATTCAATCGGGAACCAAAGTGTTGATCAGCCGTGGCGGTACAGGCGCTCTTTTACGAAAAAATTTTGATATACCGGTTATTACTGTCAAATTTTCCAGTGGCTGCTATATTGAGGCCTTTGAAACAATACGAAATATAAAAGGTTCGATTGCTTTCTTTTCTGTCGAAGAGATTCAGGGCAGTGTAAGAACTCTTTGTTATTTAATGCATGTTAAGGCTACGTATTACCGCTTTCATGATGAACAAAGTGCCGAAGAAGCTGTAAAAAAGGCTATCCAGGATGGCAATGTATTGGGCGTAGGCGGTACGGTAACCCGGGAATATGCCAGACGCTACCGTTTGGATTATATTACCCTGGAAAACGCACAGGAAGATATTGAAACGGCGCTAGATTCAGCCCAGCAAGCCCTGTCGTCCCTGCTGTTGGAAGAAACGAAGCGGAAAGTGTTACAAGTACAATTGCGACGCTATGAAGCTATTTTCAATTATACTCATGATGGGATTATTGCCATTGATAAAAACGGCAAGGTCGAAGTCGTCAATAAGCAGGCAGAACGGATTCTGCCTTTGAAAAATAAACCCTATGAGGGAAAAGATATAGAAGACGTGCTGCCTACGACACGGCTGAAAAGTACCTTAAAAAGCGGCGAAATGGAAATCGACGAATTGATGAAGGTAGAAAATGCCATTATCAACACGAACCGCATTCCTATTCTTATTGGCGATCAAATTGAAGGCGTCGTAGCTACCTTTAGGGATATTGAATCCATTCAGATTACAGAACAAAAAATACGCAGTAATTTGCATAAACGCGGCATGGTATCACGGCATCGATTTGCCGATATTATAGGGGAATCAGACGCTATAAAAAAGGCCATCCGGATTGCCAAGAGCTATGCAAAGTACACGTCCAATATTATGCTCATTGGAGAAATCGGTACGGGAAAAGAAATGTTTGCCCATTCCATCCATCGGGAAAGCCAGCGGCGTAATCATCCCTTGGTTACCTTAAACTGCGCCAATATTTCGTCTGCTGCTCTGCTGGCCGAATTACAGGGGTATGAAAACGGCTATGGTCCCTTTGGCAATAAAGGCCGTAAAGAAGGAGCCTTTGAATTAGCCCATGGCGGTACCTTGTTCCTTGATAAGGTGGAAGCAGCTCCATTAGAAGTGCAGGCTGTTTTATTGCGCATCCTGGAGGATAAAGAAGTCCGCCGCATGGGCGGCGATCATGTGATCCCCGTAGACGTGCGGATCATTGCCTCGACGAATCCGGCTATTTTTGGAGAAATTGAAAATGAAAATTTTCTTGAAGAACTATACTATATGCTAGGCGTTCTAACGCTGGAAATTCCCCCTTTGCGGGAACGCGCAGGAGATTCACTATTACTATGCAATGAATGGTTTCATCATTTTTTTGGTGCCGACTACCGTAAGTACGAAGATAAAATACTAACCATTGAACAGCATATGGAGGGCTATAACTGGAAAGGGAATGTGCGGCAACTGTCAAATTTTGTCGAACGCGTAGGTGTTCTCTTGACTAATGGTGTTGCCGTAGAAGATATCCTCTCCACGTTGCCGCGCCTGAAACCCAAAGAAACGGAACCGAAGGAAACAGATGTCACCTTGGAACGGTGGAGCCGCGAAGCAATCATAAAAGCGCTGTCTGTCAATCAACTGAATGTTTCCCGCACAGCCCGGTTATTAAAGTGTAGCCGCAGCACTCTTTATAAAAAGATGGAAGAGTTCAATATAAGAATTACAAATATGAAATAAATTGCAGCAGGCAGATGGCCTGGTTATTCGCTGTTACGTACTTTGTGAGGACGGACTGTGACAGATCGCGTGTCCTTAGACTTTTGTCGGGGCTGACGTGATGCGGGAATTTCAGGGGTCTCCTGACCAAGTGATATAATGAGGAAAACGAGTATCTATATGAGGTGAGTATCATGGCGGCAATTTTATTTATAGCCCCATCTGAGCAACTGGCAGAACGGGCACAAGAAATTGTTTTAGAACGGAATATGGATGTCAGCATTAAAGTGTCCTATTTGGAAGCGGCAAAGAAATATGTAGAAGAAGGGTTACGCAATGGTACGAAAGTAGTCATTAGCCGAGGCGGCAGCGTTTATTTGCTTAGGCAGTACTTCACTAATGTTCCTATTATTGCGACAAAACTGACTAGTGGCTGCTATATCAATGCCTTTGAAAAAATTCGGGGCATTCAAGAGCCAATAGCTTTCTTTTCTGTACCGGAAATTCAGGAAAATGTTCGGTCACTTTGTTATTTAATGAATGTAGATGCCCATTATTATCGCTTTTCTGATGAAGAAAGTGCGGAAGAGGCCGTTAAGGCGGCTCTGCGCGACGGCTGTGTATATGGCATTGGCGGTGTGCTGACAAAAATATATGCAGAAAAGCATAATTTGAAATACGTTACCTTAGAAAATAATAGAGAAGATATAGAACTGGCCTTAAGCGCTGCAAAACAATTATTAAAATCGATCACCGATGGAGAACGTCGCAGACGGGCACTAAAATTGCGTCTCGAACGCTATGAAACAATCTTTAACTACACACACGATGGCATCATTGCTATTGACCGGCAAGGCTACGTAGAGGTCGTAAACCGTCAGGCTGATGAAATGCTGCCCTTGAAGAATAAGCCCTACGAAGGAAAGAAGATTGAAGAAATATTACCGGAAACAAAGCTTCCGGCAGTCCTGCGGTCGGGCGAAAAGGAAATTGACGAGCTCATGAAAGTCGGCAACACGATTATCAATACGAATCGCGTGCCGATTATTATTGATGATAAAGTCGAAGGCGTAGTTGCTACCTTTCGGGACATTGAATCGGTCCATACGAGCGAGCAGAAGATCCGCAGCCGTTTACACCGTAAAGGTCTTGCCTCACGGTATCGCTTTACGGATATGATAGGCGAATCGAGGGCATTTCAGCGTACCATACGCATGGCTAAAAGCTATGCTAAGACAAACTCATCCATTCTTCTTCAAGGAGAATTGGGTTCAGGGAAGGAAATGTTTGCCCATTCCATTCATCATGCGAGCAAGCGGAGTAAAGGACCCTTCGTCACGGTCGATTGTGATAATTACTCTGCCAGAGCCTTGCAGGCAGAATTGGTAGGCTATGAGGACGGTGCATCCCCTTTTGGCAATAAAGGCTATCAGGAGAGTGCCTTTGAAAAAGCTCATGGAGGCACGCTGTTTCTGGATAAGGTGGCTTCAGCACCGAAGATGATTCAAAGCCTGCTCGTACGGGTAATGGAGTCTCAAGAAGTACGCCGCTTAGGCAGCGATCACGTCATTCCTATTGATGTGCGCATTATCGCGGCGACACGGTATGATTTGAATGAACGCGTGCGCGAAGGGGAATTTTTGGGAGAGCTAATGTATGAGCTGAGCGTTTTGACTTTAAAAATTCCACCATTGCGCGATAGAGGCGATGATTGGCGTATGCTTTGCGAAAATCGTTTCCATTTCTTTTTGGGGTCTAATTATCGTCAGTACGCAAAGGAGGTTCAGACCATAGAAAAATACTTGCAAGGGTATACCTGGAAAGGGAATGCGCATGAAGTATCTAATGTAGTAGAACGTGTCTGTGTGTTGCTGAAAAATGGCATGGCTGTGGAAGAAATTATACCGGCGTTGCCTATTGATTCTTCATCACAGCTAGTAAATGAAAAAGTTACTTTCGATAAATGGAATAAGGCTGCCGTCATAGAAGCATTGAGCTCATGCCAATTTAATATTTCAAAAGCTGCACGAATGTTAAATTGCAGTCGCAGTACTTTATATAATAAAATGAAAGAGTATGACATTAAAATAAATAATATGAACAATTAATTGTCATTGATCTGTATAAAGAAAGAGCAATCGGATGATTCGGTTGCTCTTTCTTTTTTTAAAAACAGGCAGATATACTAGTCGGTTTGCTATGCATAATCTGAAAATGAGCCATTTCTAATGACTTACTTGTCTATTGTTTTAATTAAATTTTTGAAAACTGAAAAGTGTACACGAACTGTATTGATCAGTTTGGACAGAAATATGTAATATTAAACATATTTTTTTAAAATACAGTCGATTAAGGGAAAATATAACTCCGATTTGGATAAAATAACAAATAAAATATAAAACACACATAAACATAAAAGTGCACAATCATACAATTACAAATAAACATGCAATTTGATATACATAAGCGGTATCTTGTATAATGCAAGCGTAGGGAAGAACGATGCACTTCCCATTGTAACGTGTGGTCTAAACGTATGCTTACTGTATGTATTTTTTTAGAAGAGGAGAGTGTTCTTTTATGGCAACAAAAGCTTTACAGGATATCGTAGTTCTCGATTTGACTCGTGTACTGGCAGGTCCGTATTGCACGATGATGCTGGCCGACTATGGTGCCAAGGTTATTAAAATTGAAATCCCTGGCCGCGGTGATGATACACGTGCTTTCGGCCCATTGAAAAATGGTGCCAGCATGTATTATGCCAACGTAAACCGTGGTAAAAAAGGCGTTACCTTGAACTTAAAGAGTGATGAAGGCAAGGAAATGTTCAAGCAGATGGTTAAGAAAGCCGATGTAGTCGTCGAAAATTACCGTCCCGGTGTTATGGATAAAATGGGCGTTGGTTACGACGTATTGAAAGAAGTAAATCCGAGAATCATCTACGGTGCTGTATCGGGATTTGGCTGCTATGGCCCGGATTCTAAGCGCCCTGGTTATGATATTATCGCTCAGGCAACTGGCGGTCTGATGAGTATTACCGGTGAACCGGGCGGTCATCCCTTACGTGTAGGGAATGCTATGGGCGATGTCCTTGGCGGCATGAACCTGACCATTGGTATCCTTATGGCACTGCATGCACGGGAACTTACCGGTAAAGGCCAGCGTGTCGATGTAGCTCTCGTAGATTCCGTCGTATCCAGCTTGGAAATTGGCATTCAGCGTTTCTTCGCTTCGGGCAAACAGCCTGAATTGATGGGCAACCGCTATGCTTCTGCCTATCCGTACGATTCCTTCAAAGCGAAAGATGGACTGTTCGTTATTGGCTGCGGCAACGATAAGCTATTTACCCTGCTTTGCAATAAAGTATTCAAACAGCCAGAACTGTTAACGGATCCGCGTTTTGAAACAAACCTGAAACGTTGCGAAAACCATGCGGCCTTGAAACCGATCGTCGAAGCTTGGAGCTCTCAGTACACGATTAAAGAAGCTGTAGACATGATCTTGGCAGCTGGCGTACCGGCCGCTCCGATTAACGATTTGCCCCATGTTACAACGGATCCTCATATTGCCGGTGCCCGTGAAATGTTTGTACCGTTACATCACCCTGTAATTGGCGATATGAAGGTAAATGGCAATCCGATCAAATTGATGGATACAAAACTGGATATTTCCGTTCCTGCACCGGAATTGGGCCAGGATAATGCAGCTGTCTATGGTGACCTGCTTGGCTTGGATGAAGCCGCTTTGAAGAAATTACAGGAAGAAAAGGTTATTTAATTACGTGATACTTGCGATAAGGAGGCCGTTGTTATGGCACAGAAAATAAATTTCGTAGAAGTTGGCCCGCGCGATGGGTTTCAGAATGTAAAAGAATTTATTCCTACAGAAGAAAAGCTTAAGGTTATCGATATGCTCGTCGATGCCGGTGTAAAATCCATGGAAATTGGTTCCTTCGTCCATCCGAAGGCGATTCCGCAGATGAAAGATATTCAGGAAGTCGTTTCCCGGACACTGGAAAAACATGGTGATAAAGGCATTGATTTCTTTGCCCTCGTACCGAATCTCTATGGCGCCAAAGCAGCCGTAAAAGCAGGCCTGAAAAAGATCGATACGGTTATTTCCGTAAGCGAATCCCACAACAAAGCCAACATTAACCGGACTGTAGAAGAATCGCTCCAAGGCTTGGAAGAAATCCGCCAGACCTTGCCTGATGTAGATATCATCTTATCTATGGCTACTTCCTTTACGTGCCCCTTTGAAGGCATTACCCCGGTAGAAAATGTACTGCGCGTTATGCGTCGTGGCGTAAAAGCAGGTATTCATAAATTCTGCCTCGCTGATACGATCGGCCAGGCCGATCCTAAGATGGTTCGTGACACCATTGCTATTGTAAAACGCGTATTCCCGGACGAATATTTGGAAGTTCATTTCCATGATACACGCGATATGGGCGTTGCCTGCACGCTGGCCTCTATCGAAGCCGGCGTACCGAACGTACAGGCTGCCTTAGGTGGTTTAGGCGGCTGCCCCTTTGCACCGGGTGCCTCGGGCAACGTAGCCTCTGAAGACCTCATTTACATGTTCCAGGCTATGGGCATGGAAACGGGCATTGATTTTGACAAGATGCTCAAAGCAGCAAAGTATGAAACGACGATTATTGATGGGAATTTTAGCAGCCACCAGATTCATATTGGAGAACCCTGCGGTAAATGAGCCAATGTGTGAATGCAAGCTTGCTTGTCTCCCCCGCTGATCTAACGAAAAATCATTAAAGGAGGAACGTATTATGGGAATGGATGTGTTGGCTCTTCTGCTCTTTATCGCAGCCATCATTATAGCCTTTGTACGGCATGTAAATGTTGGTATCGTCGCATTGGCTGTAGGTGTTATCTGTGTTCGTCTTTTTGGTATGACCGATAAGACTCTTATTGGTGGCATTAGTAGTTCTATGTTTTGTACCCTAGTTGGTATTACCTTACTGTTTGCTGTTATTAAGGATACAGGTGCACTGGACCTGTTAGCGAAAAAAATCGTCGCTGCTACAGGTAACCGTGTATGGTTACTGCCAATTGCTATGTATATTGCCGGCTTTGTTGTAGCCGGCGTTGGCCCTGGCGCTATTCCGGCCCTGGCTATTATTCCGGCCTTGGCTGTAACGACAGCTATTCAGGTAGGCTATAATCCGTTAATGTTGGCCATCATCGGTGAATTAGGACTGATGGCTGGCCGTATGACAATTCTCACGCCTGAAGCAGCCATTATTACGGACGCAGCTTCTAAAGCAGGCTTTAGCGGCGTCATGATGACTGTCTTGATTTGCCAAACACTTATTACGCTCGTGTACGGTGTCATCGTCTTTGTAGCCTATAAAGGCTATAAATTGAAGGCCCCGTTACATGAACGGGAAGCGGATTTGCCGGCTTTTACAAAGAATCAGCTGTTTTCCTTGAGCGGTATTATCATGATGCTGGTATTCATGATCGCTTTAAAGATCAATATCGGTCTGGCTGCTTTTGCTTCTGCAGCTATTCTGGTTCTCTGTGGCGTAGCCAAAGATGGTGAATGCTTGAAACATCTGCCTTGGGGCACAATCCTCATGGTTTTAGGTGTTGGTGCCTTGCTCGGTGTTGTCGATAAAGTTGGTGGCATTAAGCTCATGAGTTCTGCCATTTCCTCCATAATGACCAGCTCGACGGCAACGCCGCTGATGGGCATTTCTGCAGGCCTCCTCAGCCTGGTAAGCTCGGCTCTTGGCGTTGTTTATCCGACGATGATGCCAATGTGTGCCGATATTGCAAACCAGGTTGGCGGTGTCAGCCCGGTTGCCCTGATGGCAGCTGTTGGTTCCGGTGGCTCTATGGCTGGCCTTTCGCCAATGTCCACAGGCGGCGCTTTAATCCTGGCAGCTATGGGTACCAATATTGAAAACTTCAACTCTACAAAACAGACAAAAGTATTTATTCAATTGTTGATCTTGGCTGCAGGTGCATTATTTGTAATCGCCGTTGTTTCCGGCTTAACCTTCGATGCCATTACAGATCTTACCTTCCACCCGTAAGATGAAAGCTCAATATAACAACAAAAAAGAAGCTGATTGCCTAGTGCGACCGGCTTCTTTTTTGTTGCTTTTTTCTGCAAATTTAATTTACAACACTTAAAAAATGCTTGCTTTTTATTTTGCTCACCTATCATTATAATTAATTTAGATAAAAGAGTTTACTGTTCGTAATCTTACAGGGACTTCGAAAGAATGAGAGAGGTGTAATGAAATGGGAAAGCAAGCATTAGAGGGTGTCCGGATTTTGGACATAGCGACGGTTATTGCCGCACCGTGGGCAGCTGGGCTGCTGGCAGATTTGGGTGCTGAAGTGATTAAGGTGGAAATGACCGGACGGGGTGATGCCTTCCGGGCTATGGGTCCGTTGAAGGATGGCAAGAGTATTCGCTGGCCTTCTATGGGGCGCAACAAAAAGAGTGTTACCTTAGATTTTCACTATGAAGAGGGAAAGAAGCTGTTCCTCAAGCTGGTGGAAAAGAGCGATGTCGTTATTGAAAATTTCAAGACCGGTACGCTGGATAAATGGGGTATTGGCGTCGATGTCATGCGCCAGGTCAATCCGGATATTATCGTGCCCCATGTCACGGGCTATGGCCAGACCGGGCCGTATCGCAAGCTGGCCGGATTGGGTACGCCCTTGCAGGCGTTTTCCGGTATGACGTATATGCAGGGCTATCCTGACCGGCCGCCTGTGAGCCCGCCCTTTGCCTTAGCCGATTATGTGGCCGGCCTGTATGCGGCCATGGGCACTATGGTTGCTCTCTACCACCGGGATGCCTTGAAGGGGAAGGCCCAGGAAATCGATGTCAGCTTGTATGAAGGTATTTTCCGTATGGAAGAGGCTATGATCGCCCAGTATGATTTAATGGGGACAATCAGGGAAAGAAGCCCCATGCCTAGTGGCGCTTCGTGCCCTATCGGTACCTTTGAAACGGCCGACGACAAGTATGTCATCATCGTGTGCAGTACGAATCCGGTCTTTGAGCACTTGTGTGATGCCATGGGAAAACGGGACGAATGGCTGCCCAAATACGCAGTAGCCGGCGACCGGATCAAGGATCCCAAGCCCATCATGACGGCTGTCAGCGAATGGGTAAAACAGCATACCTTTGCGGAATTAAAGAAAAAATGCGATGCTGCCGGTGTGCCCATTTCTACAATTTACAATATCAAGGACTGTTTTGAAGATCCCCAATACCAGGCGCGTCATGACATTGTCGATGTGCCCTGCGAGGAATTCGGCTCTGTCAAAATGCCGGGTATCGTGCCTGTCTTTTCGGAAACGCCTGGGGAAATCAAATGGGCCGGACAGAAGCTGGGTGCCGCTAATGAAGAGATATATGGTGAACTGCTGGGCCTTTCTGAAGCGGAACTGGCTGATCTGAAGCAGAAGAAGATTATTTAACAGGCAGTGGACGAACACCTTCTTCTTCGTGGAGTTAGGACATCGTCCTTACAAGGAGACCCTATTATGGAAATGGACGTATTGGCGCTTATGCTTTTCATTGCTGCCATCATCATAGCCTTTGCAAGGCACGTGAATGTTGGCATCGTAGCCTTGGCCGTAGGTGTGATTAGTGTCCGTATTTTCGACATGACAGATAAGACACTGATTAGCGGCATCAGCAGTTCTATGTTTTGTACGTTAGTTGGGATTACCTTGCTTTTTGCTGTCATTAAAGATACAGGTGCATTGGATTTACTGGCAAGAAAAATTGTGGCTGCTACAGGCAACCGCGTGTGGCTGCTGCCCATTGCCATGTACATTGCCGGCTTTATCGTAGCCGGCGTTGGCCCTGGGGCGATTCCGGCCTTGGCTATTATTCCGGCCCTGGCTGTAACGACAGCCATTCAGGTGGGCTATAATCCGTTAATGCTGGCAATCATTGGCAACTTGGGCCTATTGGCCGGCCGCATGACGGTGCTAACGCCGGAAGCGGCCATCATTACCGATGCGGCTGCGAAGGCCGGTATTAGTAACGTCATGGTGACTATTTTGCTTTGTCAAACGCTGACTACGCTGGTATATAGTATTATTGTTTTCATTGCCTATAAAGGCTACAAATTGAAGACGCCCTTGCATGAACGGGAAACGGACTTGCCGGCATTTACAAAGAAGCAGCTCCTTTCCTTGAGCGGTATTATTATGATGCTGGCGTTTATGATCGTTTTAAAGATCAATATCGGTCTGGCTGCTTTTGCGTCGGCTGCCATCTTGGTTCTCTGTGGCGTAGCCAAGGATAGCGAATGCCTGAAGCATCTGCCTTGGGGGACGATTCTCATGGTTTTAGGTGTCGGTGCCCTGCTCGGCGTCGTCGACAAGGTTGGCGGCATCAAGCTCATGAGTGCGTCTATTTCCTCCATTATGACCAGCTCGACGGCCACGCCGCTGATGGGGATTTCTGCAGGCCTCCTCAGCCTGGTAAGCTCGGCCCTTGGCGTAGTTTATCCGACGATGATGCCCATGTGTGTCGATATTGCCAATCAGGTGGGTGGCGTCAGCCCGGTTGCCTTGATGGCAGCCGTTGGTTCTGGCGGCTCTATGGCCGGTATGTCGCCTATGTCTACAGGCGGTGCCTTGATCCTGGCGACCATTGGCTCTAATGTAGAAAACTTTACGTCGGCAAAGCAGATGAAACTATTCGTCCAGTTGCTGTTTTTGGCGGCAGGGGCACTGCTCGTAGTCGCCATCGTATCGGGCTTAACCTTTGATGCCATTACAAATCTCACCTTCCACCCGTGAGATACAATTCCATAGAAGCACAAAAAAAGAAGCAGTTTGCCTAGTGCGGCTGCTTCTTTTTTTGTGCGTCTATTCTGCAAATTTAATTTACAACACTTAAAAAATGCTTGCTTTTTATTTTGCTTACCTATCATTATAATTAATTTAGATAAAAGAGTTTACTGTTAGTAATCTTACGGAGTCTTTGAGAGAAAGAGAGAGGTGTAAGGAAATGAGGAAGCAAGTAGTACAGTGTTTTCTGATTTTAGGCAGCGTGGCACGTATTGTTACAGCGGGGACAGCCGGGCCGGGCGCTGCTGATGAAGAGGTATATGGTGAACTGCCGGGCCATTCTGATGCGGAACTGGCCGGTCTGAAGCAGAAGAAGAGTATTTAACAGATGGCAGGGAGGTCGAAAAAATGGCTCAAGAAACACCTACATTGGAAAAGAAGAAAAGGTCTTTTCCTCATATTCACGAATATCTCGTCGTCATTGCTATGTTGTTGCTCGCCTGTGTCTTTACGTATGTCATTCCGGCCGGCGAATATTCCAAAATGACGAACGAAGTAGGCAAACAGGTCGTAGACCCCAACGGGTTCCACTTTATTGCCAATACGCCGGTCAGTCCGGTCTATATGTTAAATATGATTTATGAGGGCTTTGTCAAACAGGCAAAACTGATTTTTACGATGTTCTTTATTGCCGGCGGCGTGCAGATGATTATTGATACCCAGTCTATTCACGCCTTAATGCGTATTTTGGCAACCAAGTACAGTAAGACGCCGCGCATGACGATTATCGTCATGATGCTGGCCTTTGGGGCTATGAGTGTGCCCATTCAGATGAACTATTTTATCCCTTTCAGCACGGTCGTATTGATGCTTTGCCTGATGATGGGCTATGATGCCGTTACGGCAGCGGCAGTCATTATTACGGCGTCTTCCTTTGGCTCTACGTGCGGCATGCTGAATATCAGCACGACGGCGATTGCCAATGAAATGGCCGGCCTGCCTTTGTACCATGGCATGGGCTTTCGCTGGGTCGGCTTTGTTGGCTTGTGGCTGCTGACGACGTGGTTTATTTGCCGCTATGCCGAACGCGTCCGGCTCCACCCGGAACAAAGTGTGGCCTATGGGATTCCCAATTTGGTGCAGCCTGGCGACCCCGAATCGCTGACCGTCATGGAACGGCGTCATGTCCTGGCGTTACTGGTCTTAGTCGGCGGTGTCGTAGCGCTCATCATTGGCTGTTCGTACTACAAGTGGAGCTACGAAGAAACGGGCGTATGCTTCCTGTTCACAGGGATTTTGGCAGCCATAGCCGGGAAAATGAACGCAAACCAAATGTGCAATAGCTTTGTTGCCGGCTGCAAGACGATCATGGGTGCCTGTATTATGATTGGCATTGCCCGCTCGGTGGCGATTGCCATGACGGATGGCCATATTCTCGATACGGTCGTTTATTATATTGCCCAGGGACTGGATTCCTTCCACCCTCTCATTCAGGCGCCTATGATGTTCTGGGCCCATACGATTATCAATTTCTTCGTGACCAGTGGCAGTGGCCAGGCTAATGTAACGATGCCTGTATTCCTGCCGGTAGCCCAATTGATTGGCATGACGCCGGAAACGGCTATTTTGGCACTGAATTATGGCGATGGCCTGAGTAACTATATTTATCCTCACTCGTCGTCTCTCATGGCCTTTTTGACGGCCTGTGGCGTCGGCTACGGTACGTGGATGAAGTTCATGGGCAAACTGTTTGGCCTTTGGTTTGTCTTTGCCAGCCTGTTCATGATGCTCGCCGTTGTCGTCGGTTATGAATAAGTACGTGACACAAAGGAATGTGCCGGCCTATGAGAGCCGCAGCCTGCTTCCTTTGTATATACGAAGCCCCCGGGAATGACGCCGTATGGCGCCGTTCCCGGGGGCTTTGTCGTGTCATATCGTTTCCGGATCGTAGTCGGTATAGGGCTTGCATTGTTCCCGTATGAGCTTGATCAGGGCCTGGCCGTATGAGGGAAAGACGCGGTCTTTCCGGTAGGCAAGGTGTAATTGGTTGGTCTCTTCCAAAAAGCGGATGGGAAAGGCATAGAGCTTGTTTTGCGTATGCTGGTTGATCAGCTTCAGGTTGGGAAGATACATGGTCAGGCAAAAGCTGGCGGCGTAGTTTAAGGTCGTCAGGCGGTGATGCAGGTCCGGATGGCTGGAGGTATGGATACAATGCAGTTCGATCTGCTGCTGTTGCAGCAAGCGGGCGATAATCTGGGACGAATTATACGTAGGCATATTGAAGGCAAAGGGGATGTGCGTGAATTTCCGTAAATCGGCACCGTGGCGGAACTCTTGGATGCACGCCGGATAGGCTTGGGGAAAATATTGCTGCAGCATTTCCTCACTGATGACTACGTATAGCCGTTCTTCCAGGATTAAGCGGCTCTGGATGAAACGGGACGGCTTTTTGGGCGCCCCTAAGATGATCAGGTCGAGCTGATTGTTTAACAGCATTTCTTCCAAGGCTGGTGAATTGGCACTCGTTACCTCTAATTGCACATGAGGGAACAGCTGGCTGTACGTGCCAATGAGGTGGGGCATAAAGATCGGGAAACGGCCTTCTGTCGTGCCCAGACGGATGACGCCGGAGTTGCCTTCCTTCACTTCTTCAAAGTGCTGACAGAGACTGCTTTCCAGGGCTTCTACTTGACGGATGTTTTCTAAAAAGAGTTCCCCTTCTTCGGTCAATTGGAATTTGGGCTTCCGATAAAATAGCATGACGCCGCATTCCTGTTCCAGATTGGTTAAATAATGGCTCAAGGCCTGATGGGTAATATATAAGGTTTCGGCCGCTTTGGTAATATTTTTTTCCTTGGCCAGGGCGATGAAATAACGGTATTTTTCGAACATAGGCAGCTCCCGTCTGGATCGACAGCAGGCGCCATCAAGGCGTAAAGCCTTCTGTATTGATCCGGTACAACATTTCCTGTAATTGGGCCAATTCCTCCGTGCTCAAGGCGTGAAAGAATTTCTTTTCCATTTCCCGTATCTTCTGGTTTATCCGGTAATACTCCCTTTCGCCGCTCGGCGTGAGGGATACTTTTTTTTCGCGCTGGTCTGTCCCGGTGACTTCTTCGATATAGCCTTTGTCGAGAAATTTTTTTTTGATGGCCGTAATGGCTGAGTTATTGATCATGTAATAGCGGGCAATAGCGACCAGTGTCGTCGGCTGGTTGTGGGCGACGTAGACCATAAACGTCCATTGGGAATAGGTGAAGCCGAATTCTTTCAGTGCTTCCTTGTCGGCGACGATCATGCGCCGCGTGGCGTAGGATAATTCTTGGAACGGTGGGTTCATACAAACACTTCCTCAGCAGGTATGGCGTGACAGCAAAACAGTAATATTACATTTTATTATTAATAATCAAAGGGGTATATGCCGGACGATTCAAAAAACGAGCCAGGCCGCGTACGGGCCATGACTGGTGCAGGATTAAAACAAATAAAGAATAAGGACGTATTTAATAAAAAAATAAGAATGGCGAATTTTATACTTAAAGAATAGCAGAAAATATAAAGACCTGGAAAATAGTATTTTTTTATGAAGGGCATAAACAAGTACTATTTTTCTTATGGGAGCAACCTAGCTTATAATAAGCTCATAGTTTGAATGTCATAAAGTCATGGAAGAAGAGAGAGGAGTTTGTGAGAAAAATATGAAAAAGGACATGCTTATCAAAAACGGGCATATTATCGACCCGGCAAACGGGCGCGACGCATTGGGTGATCTCTATATTCACAATGGACGCATCGTAGCGCCGCAGGATTGCCCTAACCCGGAAATCGTCATCGATGCTACTGGCAAATATGTGTTCCCGGGCCTGATTGATTACCATGCACACGTGTTTAAAGATAGTACGGATATTGGCATTGATACGGATCGAAACTATTTCCCTCAGGGCGTGACGGCTGTCGTAGATGCCGGGAGTGCCGGCGTGAGTACGATGAAGACCTTCATTTCTGATGTCGTAGAACGTTCATTTATGAACGTACAGTGCTACCTCAACCTCTGTCCGGCCGGCCTGGCGACGATGAAATACCATGAAAGCTATGACCCGGCCTATTGGGATTTGGACAGAATGGCGGCATACCTGGCAACATATCCTGATACCATTCAGGGCTTAAAGATCCGGATCAGCAAGCCGATTATTAAGGAAAACGGTTTCGAAATCTTTAAAAAGGCCGCGGCAACAGCCCGGCAGCTGGGAACGCGCCTGTGTGTCCATGTGACCAACCCGCCGGTAGATATGGGACAGGTCGCCTCAGTCCTGGATGCCGGTGACGTGCTGGCCCATTGCTTCCACGGTACAGGCAACACGATTATCGGTGAAGACGGCAAGGTTCTGCCAGGGGTACAAGACGCAAAAGCCCGGGGCGTCGTCATGGACGCGGCTAACGGCGGCAACCATTGGTCCTTTGCCGTAGCCGAACAGGCCCTGGCCGATGGCTTTAAGCCGGATATCATTTCGACGGATATTACGGGCAAGACACTCTTTAAGGATCCTGTTTTCAGCCTGCCTTATATTATGTCCAAATATCTGCTCTTGGGTCTTTCCCTCTACGATGTCATTGCAGCCTGCACGGCAACGCCGGCTAAGCTCATGCACGGCAAGGAACGGTTAGGGACGCTGAGCATTGGCGCCCAGGCCGACGTAGCCGTTTTCGATTTGGTTCCGGCACAGATCGTGTTCAGCGATACGCTGAAAGAAAAACGGACGGGCCAGCAGGTACTGGAACCGCTCATGACGATTTGCAAGGGTGAAGCTGTGTATCGGAACATTACCTTTTAATTGAACTGACTACTTACTACATAAATGAGGTGTCGAATCATGCGATGGTTAAAATGGATCGTCCTTTTTCTGGTTCCCTTGGGAATCATCCTGTCACCCGTTCCGGCGGGCCTTTCTCCCGAAGCGTGGCGCATGTTTGCCGTGTATAGTGCGGCTATCTTAGGCTTGATTTTACAGCCTGCCGGCGTATCGGTCGTCATGCTGGTCGTCATTGCCTTTGGTTCCTTTGTCGTACCTATGTCCAGCCTTTTGAGCGGCTATGGGAACTCGACGGTATGGCTTGTATTTTCTGCCTTCCTGATTACCCAGGCCTTCATCGATACGGGCCTTGGCAAGCGCGTCGCCTACTGGATGATCAAGCTCTTTGGCAAATCTTCCTTGGGCTTGGTATACGGCCAGATGATTACGGACTTATTGCTCAGCCCGGCAACGCCGTCTAATACGGCCCGTTCCGGCGGCATCATTTACCCTATCTTTAAAAACGTTGCTATGGCTCTCGGTTCGGAAGCCGGCCCGACAGGCCGGAAGATCGGCTCGTACATTACGCTGGCCGGGTATGCCATCAGTATGTCTACGTCGGCTGTCTTCCTGACTGCCTGTGCGCCGAATATCCTGACTGCCGGTATTGCTGCGGATATTTTGAAGATTAACGTCGGCTGGATGCAGTGGTTTGTCTATATGTCCGTACCGGCCCTGCTGGTTTGCGTAGCCGTTCCGTTCATTGTGTACAAGCTCTATCCGCCGGAAATCAGATCCATCCCCAATTACAAGGAATTGGCACAGCAGGGTCTGGCTGAACTGGGCCCCATGACGGGCAAAGAAAAAGCCTTGCTCGTACTCTTCCTCCTGGCCATTATCGGTTGGTCTACAGGCTCGTACACTAAGCTTGCAGCCACGCACGTAGCTTTACTGTTTTTTGCCGGCGCGTCTATCCTGAAGCTCCTGGATTGGCAGCATGTATTGGCCAATAAGGGCGCCTGGAATACCTTCATGTGGTATGGTGCCATCATGGGCTTTAGCGGTGTTTTGGCCAAAGCGAAGTTCTTCGATTGGTTAGCCGGTGTCTTTGGCAATACGGTTAGCTTTGACGGGATCAATCCGGTCATCATCCTGTTTGCCTTGCTGGTCATTTCCGTTCTGGTCCGCTATTTGTTTGCCTCGATGGGCGCGTATGTAGCCGCTTTCATGCCGGTCCTCTTTACGGTAGGCATGCTGGCACAGGTGCCGCCTGTACCGTTGTTCCTCCTGTTGGCCGCTTCGAGTGCCTATGGCTGCCTGACAACCCATTACGGTGGTGCCGTCGGCCCGGTCATGTTTGGTACCGGTTACGTAGCACAAAAGGACTGGTGGACCATTGGTGCCATCATCGCTGCCTTCAACGTAGTCGTCTATATGACAGTGGGCATGGGCTTCTGGAAAATCATCGGTTTATGGTGATCTCAAGCAAATATAACGTTATTTAGAATGAGACATCATAAAAATTCTTAATATTCCGCATAAAAGTAAAGTATTTTACAACACCTTATCCGAGGAGTACATTGGTTATGAAAGGAAGGAAACCTGCTTATGACTTTCGGTTCACTACCGGAGTAAGAGTCAGGCAGGCTTCCTGATAAGGAATGAGAGAAATCGGAGTGCATTGAGCTGAAAAGAGAGGTTGAAAGAAAAGATGGGCAAATTTGAATTCAATGAAAAATTATGTAAGGCCTGTGGCATCTGTGCCGTCTTGTGTCCTAAGCAAGTGTACGACAGAGATGAAGAAGGCAAACCAATATTTGCAAGACCGGAGGATTGCATCGACTGTAAGCTTTGTGAATTACGATGCCCGGACTTCGCTATTCGGATGGGGGAGAATGAATAATGGAAAACACGTATGAAATCATGACAGGGAATGAAGCCTGTACACATGCTGCCATTGCAGCAGGAATGAGATTCTTTGCAGGGTATCCCATCACACCGGCAACGGAAATTGCAGAATTATCTTCGGAATGGCTGCCGAAAGTGGGCGGCAAATACATGCAGATGGAAGACGAACTGGCTTCCATGGCCGCTATCATCGGTGCTTCCAGCGCCGGCGCCAAAGCCATGACGGCTACGAGCGGCCCGGGGTACTCCCTGATGCAGGAAAATTTAGGCTACGCAGCCATGGCTGAAGTACCTATCGTCGTTGCCTACGCTATGCGCCAGGGCCCCTGCCAGGGCGTCGCTACACTGCCGGCACAGGGCGATATCATGCAGGTACGCTGGGGCGTTCACGGTGATCATCCGATCATCGCCGTCGCACCGGCTTCGGTTGGCGAAGTGTACACAGAAACCATCCGGGCCTTCAACCTGGCAGAAACCTACCGCGTTCCCGTCGTCATCATGACCGACGCCATGCTGGCTCACATGAGTGAACGTATCCGCATTCCCGACAGCTCGGAATATGAATGCGTAGAACGGAAACGGCCGACGTGCCCGCCGGAAGAATTCAAACCCTTCGCCGATGACGGAACGGGCATTCCTCCCATGGCTTCCTTCGGTGATGGCTATCGCTGGTACTGCAGCGGCCTCATTCATGATGAAACAGGCTTCCCTGTATCGGATAATCCCCAGCTGACATCGGACTCGATCAAACGCCTCGTCGGCAAAGTAGAAAACAATCTCAAAGATATTGAATCGTATGAAGAATACAAGACGGAAGATGCAGAATATCTCATCGTATCTATCGGACTTTTATCCAGATCGGTAAAAGATGCTGTCGATCAGGCCCGTCAGGAAGGCATCAAGGTTGGCGTGTTCCGCCCCATTACGGTTTGGCCTTTCCCGGAACAGCGCTTGGCCGAACTGAGCCAGAATAAACGCAAGCTGTTTGTATGTGAAATGAACGAAGGCCAGCTGTATCACGTAGTACGCGAATCGGCAGGGGTAACGCCGGTTGTCCAGATCACACAGAATAACGGCAAAATGATTGCAGCAGAAACGATTCTGAAAGCTCTTAAGGAGGAAATCTAAATGTCTGAAAAGCAGCATGTGTTCGATACATTTTTACGGCAAGATAAACTGCCTCATATCTGGTGCCCGGGCTGTGGCAACGGGATCGTCATCAACGCGTTGATCCGGGCTATTGAAAAGACGGAAATTGATCCGGATAACGTCGTTATCGTATCCGGTATCGGCTGTTCCAGCCGTGCCAACGGCTACATGAACTTCTGCGCACTGCATACGAATCACGGCCGTGCCTTACCGTATGCAACGGGCGTCAAGATGTTCAATCCGAAGCTGAAAGTCATCGTCGTAACCGGTGATGGCGACTGCACCTCCATCGGCGGCAATCACTTCATTCACGCGTGCCGCAGAAACATCGATATTACGACGGTTGTCTTCAACAACAATAACTACGGCATGACCGGCGGCCAGTTCTCGCCGACGACGCCGTTGGGCAGCAAGACCAAGACCAGCGTCTATGGCAGCATTGATACGCCCTTCGATATTTGCTCCCTCGCTGCTGCCGCCGGTGCCACGTATGTAGCCCGTTCGACTGTATATCACGTAAATATGCTGATCAATCAGATTGCTGAAGGCATTAATCACCAAGGTTTCTCCGTTGTCGAAGCTATTTGTGATTGCCCGACCTTGTATGGCCGTCTCAACAAAAAAGGCGCAGCACCGGATATGCTGCTGGGTTTCAAAGAAAACGCTGTCATGAAAGCCAAGGCTGACACGATGACAGAAGAAGAATTGAAAGGCAAGATTGTAATCGGTAACTTCGCAAAACGGGTTGACCGGAAAGAATATACAGCACAGTACGATTCTATTATTGAAAGCGCGAAAGGTGGTCATTAATTATGAAAAACAATCATTATGAAATCAGATTCGGTGGTTCCGGTGGTCAGGGCATGATGTTATTGGGCGATATTTTCGCTAAAGCAGCCGGTGAATTGGCTGAACGGGAAGTTGTTTTGACCCGCTCTTATGGTCCGGAAGCCCGCGGCGGTGCATGCCGTTCCGAATTGATCTCTGATACAGAACCGATCAATTATCCGTCTGTACGTAAACCGAATTTCGTCCTCGCTATGTCCCAGCTCGCCTGCGACAAATATTGCAAGGACATGGATCCCAACGGCATCCTCTTGATCGAACCGAAATTCGTACACCACGTACCGGCTCATATTAAAAACGTATACTCCATTCCTATGACGCAGCTGGCGATCGACGAAACAGGCAAAAAAGTAGCCGCTAACGTTGTTGCGATCGGTGCTATTGCCGCCTTGTCCGGCTTCGTCGATGTAGAACTCGTACGCAAAGCCGTTCAGGAACATTTCAAACCGGCCCTGAGAAAAGCCAACGACAAAGCCTTTGATGCCGGCGTACGGGCAGCACGGGAAGAAATGGAACAGCTGGATCAGCAGGAATCCAAGTCTGCATAAGCTAGAGGAAGAGAAGTTCTATATCGGATAATGGAGAGTGAGTGGCATGGCAGCAGCATTAGAAGGTATTCGCGTACTTGATACGTCGACGGTTATTGCAGGACCCTTTGGCGCCGCCTTATTAGGTGATTTTGGTGCCGACGTATTAAAAGTCGAAATGCCGGGAAAAGGGGATTCCGGCCGTAATATGGGCCCCTTGTACGAAAAGAAGTCCTTGCGTTGGGCTTCCTTCGCCAGAAACAAGCGCAGCATTACGCTGGACCTGAGAAAGGAAGAAGGCAAGGATATTTTCCTCAAGCTCGTAGCGCAGAGCGATATTATCATTGAAAATTTCCGGACGGGGACATTCGATAAATGGGGTCTGACGTACGAAACATTAAAGAAAGCCAACCCTAAGATTATCGTCATCCGCATTACGGGCTATGGCCAGACCGGCCCGAACAAGAAGCTCGCAGGCTTCGGTACGCCGGCAACGGCTTTCTCGGGCCTGACCTATATGACCGGTTATCCGGACAGACCGCCGGTCAATCCGCCTATTTCCCTGTGTGATTACGTGGCTGGGTTATATACAGCCTATGCAGCTATGGTTTGTATTCACCACCGCGACAAGACAGGCGAAGGCCAGGAAGTAGACCTGAGCTTATATGAAGGCATTTTCCGCATGCTTGAAGGGGCCGTTGCCAATTATGATATTGCCGGCCAGATTACGGAACGGAGACCGAGCATCAGCGGTTCTGCCAGCCCGTCTGGTACCTTCAAGACACGGGATGGCAAATGGGTCGTTCTGGTTTGCAGCACCGATAGAACCTTTGAATATTTTGCCAAGGGCATTGGCCGGGAGGATCTCCTGGCAGATGACCGGTTTAATACAAACGGTGCCCGCGTAAAGAACAATTCCTTAGTCGAAGAAATTGTCATCGATTGGATGGGTAAACACGACTATAAAGATATTAAGGCCACGCTGGATGAAGCGGGTGCTCCTGTCAGCCTCGTATACAGCATGGAAGATATCTTTGAAGATCCCCACTATGCAGCACGGGAAGATATCGTAGAAGTTCCCTACTCTGAATTTGGCAAGATTAAAATGCCCGGCGTTGTACCTAAACTGAGTGCTACTCCCGGTGAAATTAAATGGGCTGGCCCGAAATTAGGACAGCACAATAAAGAAGTATATGAAGAATTAGTTGGTTTGGACGATAAAGACCTGGAAGCATTGAAAGAAAAGGGCATTATCTGATTTCATTACACGAGGAGTCGATAGAAATGGAAAATTCAGTAACGTGGCCTAAGCAAGTTACGATTTGTGAAGTTGGTTTACGTGATGGTTTACAGAATGAAAAGACATTGCTTAGCGTCGATGACAAATTGCGCTTATTAAACTCGGTCGTTGCATCGGGCGTAAAGGTTATTGAAATTGGTTCCTTTGTACATCCTAAGGCTGTACCGGCAATGGCTGAAACGGATAAATTAGTAGCAGCCATGCAAAAGGTACCGGGCGTAGAATACCGCGCCTTGGTTCCGAACCTGAAAGGTGTAGAAAGAGCCTTCCAGTGCGGTATCAAAAAGGTAAAATTGACCGTATCTGCCAGCGAAGCCCATTGCATCAATAACTTTAACAAGACGCCGTTGGAAATGATGGAAGGCTTTACTAAGTGCGTTGACTTTGTCCGTAAAAACGGTATGGAAGTTTCCGGTGCTATTTCGACTTCCTTCGGCTGCCCCTTCCAGGGTAAAGTGCCTGTGGAACAAGTAGAACGCGTCGTAGACCGCTTCTTGAATCTGGGCATTACAGAATTATCCTTGTCCGATACGACGGGTATGGCAAATCCCCGTCAGGTATACGAATTGGGTTCGTATATGGTAAAACGGTATCCGCAAGTGCGTTGGGTCATGCATTTCCATAACACGCGGGATATGGCCTTAGCCAACATTGTAGCAGCCATGCAGGCGGGCATTACCGTGTTTGATGGCGCTTTCGCCGGCCTCGGCGGCTGCCCCTTCGCTCCTGGGGCTTCCGGCAACGTAGCGACGGAAGATGTCATTCATATGTTACACGAAATGGGCATTGACACAGGCATTGATCTGTTGAAAGCCATGGATACAGCCAGATTGGCACAGAAACTGGTCGGTCATGAAACAGACAGCGCCGTATTAAGAGCCGGCCGCTGTGAAGACCTGACAAAAGAAAAAGCAAAGAAACAAAAACTAGCATAAGACAACACGCGAACGGTGAAAGGTGAAAAGTCCCTTGTGGCTTTTCACCTCTTGCTGTATCTAAAATAATAATGCAAAATGCCTGTTCCTGTGGTACGATAGGATAAGATTATTAAAACCCGGGGATCGCCTATTGCCCATACGGGAACAAGCTGCATAGGCATAGAATGGCCTGGTGATTGGTGAGTGCCTGGCTAACGGGCAGGGGGATACCCGGTGTGCCGCGGCAAACGAGTGGGGGAACGCTAACGTATTAGGGATAAAATAGGGCTCTTTTATTTTTTGTTGTGAAAAATAAGCGGTCTGCAGGCTTATTTTTTCATTTAGAATAGTAAGAGACTATTTACTGCCCAGCGGGATGGCACTTCAATGGACTATCTTGCTGGCTATAGGGAAGCTGTTGTGCAAGGAGGTTTAATATGGACGAAAGAGATTGGTCAATTATCAGTGCACTCTACAAATATAAAAATATCACGAAAGTAGCGGATATTTTTTATATTTCCCAGCCGGCCGTTACGACGCGGATCAAAAATATAGAAGAAAATCTGGGCTATAAACTGATCCACCGTTCGAATAAAGGCATTACCTTTACGGCACACGGCGAGTATGCAGCCCAGTTTGCCAATAAAATATTGGCGGAAGTCAATGATTTCAAAAACAACCTGGCCGACGTAGGCAAGGGCGTCGTAGGGACGCTGAAAATCGCGTCGCCAAGCATTATTGGCCGCTACTATTTGCCGGCCTTTTTGGAAAAATTTCAAAGCTATTACCCGAAGGTGAAGTTTGAAATCTACATCAAATCGAGTACAGAAATATTGAAATTAGTCAATTCCGGGCTGATTGATTTTGGTTTTACGAAGCATTGCGACAATTACGTAGAAGAAGAAAAACATCTGTTGCTCACGTATCCTGTATTAGTCGTCAACAAGGAACCCTTTGAATTGGCAGATTTGCCGAATATGAAATTAGTTTCTTACCCCTACGAAACCTATTATTATGAAGCCCTGCAGCGCTGGTGGCGCGATCATTTCGAGCAGCAGCCACAAATCGGCAGCCGTGTAACGAACTTGGATTTGTGTAAGGAAATGGTCTTCAGCGGCTTAGGCTACGGCTTTTTGCCGGATATTCTGGTGCCCGAATGTCCGTACCCCTTAGTGACGAAGAAAATGTATAACAAGGACAAGACGCCGTTTACATGGAATACGTGGCTCGTGTTTAAGAAACAAACGCTGGATAATAAAATCTCCGATCTTTTCTATGAATACGCGAAAAAATCAAATTTTAGCGAGTTCCTCCGATCGAGAAATCAGATCAACGCCAATACCATTTACAAATAATGCATAATGCATAAAAAGGGTGTCATCCTGTGGTTAAAGGATGACACCCTTTTGTATATGCTAGTGGAGTGGTGGTTAGCACCTCATATTTATTTTGTTTCTTCGAGCTTCCGCAGAACTTCGTCGCCAACCTGGCTGGTCGTGGCTGTGCCGCCCAGGTCCGGCGTGAGGACTTTCTTTTCTACGAGCATGTCTTCAATGATGGCGATGAGCTTTTTGCCCCACTGGGGGTAGCCCAGGAAGTCGAGCATCTGGCTGGCAGACCAGACCGTAGCCAAGGGGTTGGCCTTGCCCTGGCCGGCAATGTCCGGTGCCGAGCCGTGGATGGGTTCGAACATGGACGGGAATTTCTTTTCCGGGTTCAGGTTGGCACCGGCAGCGAGGCCCATGCCGCCGGCAATGGCGGCGCCCAGGTCGGTGAGGATGTCGCCAAAGAGGTTGCTCGTGACGATGATCTGGAAGCGTTTCGGGTTTTTGACCATGAACATGCTGGCAGCGTCGACGAGGAGGGAATAGGTCTTGACGTCAGGGTATTCCTTGCCCACTTCGGCGAAGATCTGGTCCCAGAAGACCATGGAGTAGTTCAGGGCATTGCCCTTGCTGATGTTGGTCAGGGTCTTGTGTTCCTTGCGGGCCAGTTCGTAGGCATAGCGCATGACCCGTTCGCAGCCCTTGCGGGAGAAGACGCCGTTTTGGATGACTACTTCGTTGGGCTGGTCCTTGTAGAGCCAGGCACCGGAGCCGGCGTATTCGCCTTCGCTGTTTTCGCGGACGAAGGTCATGTCAATGTCTTCGCGTTTTACACCGGCCAAGGGGCACGGTGCGCCTTTCAGCAGTTTAACGGGACGCAGGTTGACATATTGGTCAAAGTCGTGACGGATGCGGATGAGCAGATCCCGCGACGTCACGCTGTTGGGTACGTCCGGTGAGCCTACAGCGCCGAGGAAGATGGCGTCAAAGGGACGGAGCTGATCGATACCGTCGTCAGGCATCATTTTCCCTGTTTTCAAATAATAGGCACTGCTCCAGGGAAAGTGCGTAAAGGAAAACTGGAAGGTACCGTCCAAGGCGGCTACCTCTTTCAATACTTTGACTCCTTCGGCCAGCACTTCCGGGCCGATGCCGTCGCCGGCGATGACAGCGATGTTGTACGTATGCATATGAAACCCTCCTAAACAAAAACGTATTCTTATCTTTAAAACTATCATACGCCTTTTGCAAAAGCTTGTATAATATAGCTTTTTGATTTTGCTATAAAGGATTTATATAGCAAACGAAAGCCGTCGTGCCATTATTTTTAGGTAATGGTTCAGGACGGCTTATTTTTATGGCACCAGGCACGTTTGGGCGAATTGGATGAACTGGCGTGCAGCCTTGGACAGATAATGGTCGTCTTTCCAGACGATGGCGATTTGCACGCGCAGGGGATCGCGCAAGGGAATGCCGCAAATGCCGGGCATGGACTGGCTCAGCTCGCGAAAGAGGAAGGCTGCGGCAATGTTGCGGCGCACGAATTCTCTGATCGTGTAGAGCTGGCCCGTTTGGAAGATGATGCGGGGCTCGTAGCCGGCCTGGGCAAAACGGCTTTGAATCAGGGCGTTTTGGGAAGCCCCTTTGTGGAACATGACCAGGGGCAGGTCCTTGATTTCTTCAATGGTCAGGCTTTCCTTTGTTGCCAGCGGATGGGACGCAGAGACACAAAAGACCGTTTCTGTTTCTCTGAGGGGCAGTACCTTGTAGGCGTCGTGTTCGACCAGGTTGCTCGTAACGATGGCAAAATCCAGGTCCCCCTTGTCCACTAAGGACAAGAGCTCCTGCGAGCCTCCTTCGCGGGATTCCAGCTTGATCTGGGGATAGGCCTGGTGAAAGCCTTCGTACAACGGGGGAAAGAGAATCGTGCCAATCATGGGCGGGATGCCCAAGTGGATGGGCGTGTGGTGCACGTTGAAGTCCTGCATAGAATCCTGCAGATACTGGGTCTGCTTCAGAATGTGCAGGGCCTGCTTGTTGAAAACGCGCCCGGCCTCGGTCAGGACAAAGCCTTTGTTGTTGCGCTGCATGAGCTGTACGCCAAATTCGTCTTCCAGCTCGTGAATCGACATGGAAATCGTAGGCTGGGAAATATGCAGCTCCTCTGCAGCCCGGCTGATACTGCCACTGGCACAGGCCTGGCAAAAATATACGAGTTGATTCAGCTTCATAGGTGCCTCCTGACCGTCAGAAATGGATGTGGTAGTCGCTTTCAGAAAACTTGTCCAAATAGGGCGTCAAATATTCCAGTACTTTGAGGGTATTGGCCGTAGGGAATTTGTGCGTCACGGCATAGCAAACGCGGTCAGGCGGACGGACCGAGAGGGAGAATATCTTGTACGGCTTGTACTGCTGGATGCAGCGGGCAATACTCAAGGGGAGGATGCTCCAATGATCGATCTGGTCTAGTAGGTAAGGGAGCAGAGAGACGGAATCAATCTGAAGGTTGCACTGGTCAGCCGGCGGGAACCATTGGTCATGCCAGAGTGTAAAGGTGGTCCCGGCAGCGTAGTAGATTTCGTCTTCCGGATTCAGATCCTGTAGTGAAAAAAATTTATTTTTCGGGCACTTGTACTCAGGACTACGGACGACGACCATAGGCTCAGAAAACCACTTGCGCACGATTGTCGTCGGCGTAATCTTTTCAATCAGCGTAAAGCCAATGTCGGCCTGACGGCTTTCGACGAGGTCGTAAACATCAGGGGAATGGACAGTTAGTATATTCAGCTTAAGGTCCGGGATTTCCTCATGCATGTGGGATAAGATAGAAGGGAAAATGGATTGGTTGAGACTACTCAGGGAAGCTAAGGTCAGCATGGGTTTAAAGCTGTGACTGTTCAATCCATGGGCCTTGGACCAAAGGGCTGTAATTTGGTTGGCAATTTCCAAGAGGTGTATGCCTGCCGGCGTCATGGAAAAGGTTTTTGTGCCCTTGCTGCGTTCGACCAAGGTTGTGCCCAGCTCTTCTTCCAGATTTTTCAGCTTTTTGCTGATTGTCGATTGGGACATATTGAGTTGTTTTGCTGCCTTTGACAGGCTTTGTGCCTTTGAAATGGCTAAGAATATTTCTAGGTCTGAAATATCATACATGGCTTATCGTACCTTGTCTAAAAGTGAAAAAAGAATACATGGTATTCTAATATGGTGAAATCATTATACAAAACTGTGAGAAAGCTGTCAAAATCAAGCTTTTGAGCTTCCCTGCTGAATCCCACATTCCTATAGGAACTAATATAAATGACAATTCGGATATATCTATAGGAAAGTAAATATTCCAAATTACGATTAAAAATATAGAAAATATTCGTTTTACGACTTATAAAAATAGTAGTACAGTAAAGATATAGAAACAAAGTCAATACTACCTATGAGGAGGAATAGAAGATGGGAAAACGAGGAAATCCGCAAGATATGACAGAAGCTTATTACATTGGTCTCATGAGTGCGTCAGGGTATCGCAAAAAGGACATGGCGAAACCGGTGATCGGTATTGTCAATTCCTATAACGATGCTAATCCGGGTCACAAGCCCTTCCGGGAAATTGCCCAGTACGTCAAAGAAGGTATCTGGGCAGCCGGCGGTACGCCTGTTGAATTCGGTGTCATCGGACCGTGCGATGGTATGGCTCAGGGCGAAGGCATGCACCACATTTTGCCGTCCCGTGATTTGATCGCCGCTTCGACAGAAGCCATGGCCTCGGCTCATGGCTTTGACGGACTGGTGTTCCTGGGCTCGTGTGACAAGATTATTCCGGGCATGCTCATGGCAGCAGCCCACCTTGACCTGCCGGCCCTCTTCCTGACGGCTGGGGCAATGCTTCCTTATCATGAATGCGGCACGACCTATTGCACGAGTGATTTGAAGGAAGCCATTGGCAAACGGCGCAAGGGCGATATTACAGAAGAAACCTTTGACCGCTGGCGGACAAAGATGTGTGCCTCTGCCGGTACGTGCTCCATGTACGGCACAGCCAATACGATGGGCTGCTTCCTCGAAGCCGTCGGCGTAGCACCCTTTGGCTCGACGACGATGCTCTTCTGCGACAGCGAAAAGATCCGTCAGTCCCGTGATACAGGCGAACGCATTGTAGAACTGGTCAACGAAGGCAAACACTTCTCTGATTTCTTCAATCGTAAATCCATGGCGAACGGTATCAAATACATTTCTGCAACAGGTGGCTCGACCAATGCCATTTTGCACAGCCTGGCTATTGCCACCGTCATGGGCCTCGATTTTACACTGGAAGACTTTGCAGCCTTACAGGCCAAAGTACCAGTAGTAGGGAAATTTAAGCCCTCTGCCCAGCCAAATATCAACACGTATCATCAGGCTGGCGGTGTTCCGGCTGTTCTTTCAACAATCCGCGATTACCTCGATTTGTCCGTACCCCTTTCCTTTGGCGGTACCTTAGGCGAATTCCTGGAACATGCTGATATTCAGATTGACCGCTCCATCATCCACGGCGTAACGGATCCGCTCTATCCCCATGGCTGCTTCGGTGTCCTGAAAGGAAACCTGGCACCGCTCGGCGCAGTTGTCAAAAAGAGCGGCGTCGATCCGAAGATGTACCATCATACCGGTCCGGCTGTAGTCTTCGATTCGGAAGAAGAAGTACGGGATTACCTCCTGACGCAGAAGGTAGAACCGGGCTCGGTCCTGGTCATCCGCTACGAAGGCCCGAAGGGCGGCCCGGGTATGCGTGAGCTTTCCATTCCGGCAGCCATGCTGGTTGGCATGGGACTCCATACGTCCGTAGCCATGATTACGGATGGCCGCTTCTCCGGTGCTACACGGGGACCCTGTGTAGGCCATATTACACCGGAAGCCTGGGATGGCGGCCCCCTGGCTCTCGTAAAGACCGGCGACATTATCGAAATCGATCTCGATGCCAATACGATCAACGTCAAACTTACGGACGAAGAACTGGAAGCACGCAAAAAAGACGTAAAGAGACCGGACCATAAAGCGACGGGTATGCTCAACGCGTACCGCCATGGTGTATCCGGTGCCGATAAAGGTGCCGTATGGTTGTATCGCAAGGATTTTGAAGACTGAGTGTATGTATTCTGACGGTTTTATGTATTTTCCCAGGAAATGAGCTGATTGTAATGGACGAATTGGAAAAACGGTTTTCTCTTTTGGGTGTAGAGCATGCACCGGGCCAGGAAGTCAATTTGCAGGCCAAAGCCTTGCATCTGCAGGGACCGGCACTGGCCGGCCGCAGGGTAGATTTTTCGCACGGTGATGTCGATGCGTTTCCGCCCCCGCCAGCCAGTAAGGAGGCCTTTTTGCAGGGCTTTGCTGAAGGCGCTGCGCAGGCGTATACGGAATATAGCGGGAAAAAGGCGATTCGCGAACAGCTGGCCGCCGATTTGGCCGCGTTTATGGGTGCACCCGTCGACGGCGATAAAGGTCTGATCCTCACGGCAGGTACGCAGGGCGCCCTTTTCCTGGCTGTCAATTCCCTCTTGCCTTACGGCGGGGATATAGCGATTGTGACGCCGGATTATTTTGCCAACCACAAGCTGGCCGCCTTCTTAGGTGCGACAATCCACACGGTACCCTTGCAGTATATGGACGATGAAAACCGGGCCGGCCTGGACCTGAAGCGCTTGGAAGAAGTCTTTGCTGCCGGCGTACAGGTATTCCTCTTTTCCAATCCGAATAATCCGACAGGTGCCGTCTATAGTGCTGCAGAAGTACGGGCCATTGGCAAACTGGCTAAACAATACAAGGTCGCCGTCATTGTAGACGAATTGTATTCGCGCCAGATCTATGAAGGCCGGACCTTTACCCATCTGTGCGCCCAAGCAGAACGGCCGGACACACTGGTGACGATTATCGGGCCGTCTAAGACGGAATCCATGAGTGGCTTCCGCCTGGGCTGTGCCTTTGGTACGCCGGCGATTATCGAACGGATGGAAAAACTGCAGGCCATTATGACCCTCAGGGCAGCAGGCTATTGCCAGCCCCTGTTCCGCGTCTGGTTCCACGAAGGGCCTGACTTTATTCCTCAGCGCGTAGCAGCCCATCAGGAAATCCGCGATGCCTTATTGGACTTATTCCGTAAGGAAGAAGGTGTCACTGTCCGCGCTACCAATGCCGGCAGTTATCTTTTCCCGACCCTGCCGGAGCTGACTGTACCCATTGCGGACTTTACGGCTATCGTCAAGGAGCTGGCCCAGGTTATCGTTACGCCGGGCACGGAATTTGGTCCGGAATGGACCCATTCTATTCGCCTCAATTTCTCACAGGATAAAGAAGCGGCCATTGCTGCCGTGAAACGCTTGCTGGTTATTATGAACCGCTACAGAAAATAAAGGAGGCAGAGTATGAAACGAATCGGTTTTTTGGGCTGTGGCAAAATCGGCCAGGCCCTGTTGAAACATATAAAGGAACTGGACGGCGTCGGAGTGGCCTTCGTACAAGACCCGGTCTATACCAAAGCGGCAGGGGATACCTTTCCTGTTGTCACCAAGGGGGATACGGACCTCTACGCGACGGCCGACCTGATCATCGAATGTGCCAACGCCAGTGTCCTCAAGGAATGGGGCGTGACCATGCTGCAGACGACAGATGTTCTGACCTTTTCCGTCACGGCGTTTAGCGATCCGTCCTTCTGGGACACGATGGTGCAGTGTAAACAAACGTCGGGCCATCACCTGTATATTCCCCACGGCGCCATCTTGGGCTTGGACGGCATCTTCGACGGCCGCGCTATGTGGACGGCCATAAAGATCGTGACTACCAAGAGCCCGAAGAGCCTGGGCCGGACCGATACAGAACGGACCACCCTGTATGATGGGCCTACGCGTAAAGCCTGCGAGCTTTTTCCGCGTAACGTCAACGTCCATGCCTCCGTCGCCCTGGCAGGAATCGGCTTTGACCGGACCGAATCGGTCATCATCGTTGACCCGGCTGTAGAAACGAATGCCCATCATATCTATTTGGACAGCGATTCGACGCACATGGAACTGATCATTTCCAGTGTCGCCAAGGGTGCCGTCAGCGGTGCTTATACGCCCCAGTCGGCCTGCGGCAGCCTGGACCGCGTTTTGCAGCATACGCGGGATGTCTTGTTTGTCTAAGCGAGGGACCTGAATTGAAAACCTATATTTTAGATCCCATCGCCCCGGAAGCACTGGCCTATGCCCGGCGCTATTTGGACGTCGTCACCTGGGACGACGACGCGTGCCGCCACCCGGCTGATGCGGAAGCTCTCATGGTGCGGACCCATCCGGTCACGCGGGAGATGATCGATGCCATGCCGCATTTACGGGTCATTGCCAGACACGGTACAGGCCTCGACGCCATCGATACGGCCTATGCCAAAGAAAAGCATATTTTAGTGCAGAATACACCCTTAGCCAACGTGGAATCTGTCGTCGAGCAGGTCATCGGCCTGATCCTCGACTGTGCCCATAAGATTACGGCGTCCCATTTGGCAGGTATTCACGGCCTGAAGCAGAAAATGCCGGAATTCCTCTGTGGCTGTGAAATTACAGGTAAGAAATTGGGCCTCATCGGCGTAGGCCATATTGGCAGCCGCGTAGGCCAGCGCTTGCAGGCAGGCTTTAACATGGACGTCACGGCCTGGTCGCCTCATCTGACCGACGACGCATGCCGGGAACTGGGCTTCCACAGAGCCGCCGGGCCGGAAGAAATCTATCAAACCTGTGACGTCATTTCCGTATCCGTCCCCCTGACAGAGGCGACGCGCCACATGATTGGCGCCAAAGAGCTGCGCCTCTTCAAGCCGGGCAGCATCCTCATCAACACGTCGCGAGGCGGCATTGTCGATGAAGACGCCTTGTGCCATGCCCTGCAGGAAAACGAACTCTTCGGCGCCGGCTTTGACACCTTTTTGCAGGAACCCTTGCCGGCCGACCACGTCCTCTTCACGTGCTTCAACTTCGTAGCGACGCCCCATAATGCAGCCAATACGAAAGAAGCCCTGATCCGCATGGGCACGCAGGCCGTAGATATTATCAGAAACGCAGAGAAAGAGTAATAGAAAGAGGTACCCATCGCAGTGGATGAGTACCTCTTTTTTTGCGCGTGTATAGTGGCTGGGAGTGTCCGTTATTTGATGCGGGCACCTAAGTCGGTCAGGGTCGGTTCGCCTTTTTCCAGGCGGAGAATTTCGTCGACAGCGCCGGTCCCCATACGGGTCAGCGCTTCGCGTGTGTTGGCACCGTTGTGCGGCGTGCCGACAAAGTTGAAGCAAGAGAAGAGACGGTCATGGGCCGGCAGGGGTTCGGCGACGAAGGCGTCAAATCCGGCGCCCCAGATTTTCTTTTCCTGTAAGGCCTGATAGAGGGCGTCTTCGTTTACGATGCCGCCGCGGGACGTGTTAATCAGGATGGCCGTATCTTTCATGAGGGATAATTCTTCCGTATTGATCAAATCGCGTGTATCTTTGGTTAGCGGTACGGAAATGGAAATGACGTCGCACTCTGTCAAAATATCCTTTAAATTCTTCACATAGTGGAAGCCCATGTCTTCGCAGGCCTTCTGTGTGACGAAGGGGTCATAGGCATAGACATCCATATTAAAACCATTTTTCAAGTGGGAACCGACGAGATAGCCAATGTGGCCGATGCCGACGAGACCGAGCTTTTTGCCGGTAATTTCGTACCCCTTTAGGTACATAGGCTGGTTCCGTTCCAGGCCTTTTTCATTGTCTATATGGGCCTGTGTAATCTTGCGGGAGCAATCGAGAATCAAGGCAACGGCCTGTTCGGCAACGGAGTTGGAATTGGCACGCGGCGTATTCGTAACCAAGATGCCCTTGCTCTTGGCATAGGGAATATCGATGTTATCTGTGCCGACACCGTGTTTGGCAATAATTTTTAAGTTGGGCATGGCATCGATTTGTGCCTTATCCATTTTATATGTACGTACGATACAGGCTTCTGCATCGGCAAACTGCGTAATGGCAGCATCCTGCCAGGTCACAACCTGCAGCCGTTCCCGTGCATACGCCAGCGCATCATCAGAAATAGGGTCAAAAATATAGGTTTTCATAAAACATCGTCCTTTCTGTAATGAACTGAGAACGTTATTATCCATTAATATCTTCTAGAGATTTATTACGGGTTTCTACACCACAGGTACTGATGATTAAGGCGATTAAAGCCATCAGGATACCTACAAAGATAAATACTGCGGTGGAACCAAATTCTGTTAAAATTAAGGCAATAATGGGGGGCGTAATTACAGAAGATAATTTACCTATAGCACTACTAAATCCTACACCACGTAAACGGGCTTCTGTTGGGAAAATTTCACCGGAATAAACAAACATTACTGTAACAGAATAGAAATAAAGCAGCGTAATCATGATAAAGCCTAATCCCATGATTAAGTAATCGGACTGTTGGAGAGAGTAGATATATCCGAGTATACCGATTAGCAAAGCAAGAATTGAAAGTGTTTTGCGACGAGGTAACTTATCTGAAAGAATCGGTACGAGGAAGGCACCTGTAGGAGCACCGATCATGATGATTACAGCCATCGCGAAGGATTTAGTAATACTGATGCCTTGGCTGACAAAGATTGTTGGAATCCAGTTGACAATGGTATAAATAGCTACATTCATACCAATGAGGGCAGCACAAAGTGTAATTGTACGGCGGATTAAACGCTTAGAAAAAATGACACTGTATGAAAGATTCTGATCAGAGGGTACATTTTCAGTAGCAATGGGCTTAATTTCTTCGAGCTTACAATGGGTTTCTTCTTCGGCTTCTTTTTCGATGGCAGATACTAATTTATCGGCTTTTTCCATCAACGCTTTAGAAGCATACCAACGAGGTGACTCAGGCATCCATTTCAGGGTAATCGCCCACATTAATAAAGCCATAACGCCAATGCCGACGAAAAGCACCTTCCAACCAAACATAGGAATAACCAGTAGTGAGAATAGCATTGCAAAAGGAGGGGCTACGTTACCGATAAAACCGACAATCCCGGAATATTTACCTCGTGACTGTGGCTGGAAAAATTCAGGTAATGCTCCTGTAGCAGCTGCTTGTTGAGCACCTAAACCTAATCCCATCAGGCCTCGTAAGGCAATTAATTGATACATATTTGTTGTAAAAACGGTAGCAATAGAAGCTAAGCCAAAGACAAGATAATTCAACAGGAATGACTTACGTCGTCCAAATTTATCACCAATATATCCGGCAATCATAGCACCTAGAAACATGCCACCCATTGTGGCAGATATGAACCAGCCATTTAAAGCATTATTAGACCAGCCATCTGCAACTAAAACGGCCAAAATGGAACTACCGGCATAAATGTCTAACGTATCGCATAAAACGCCGAAACCCAGGATAGCGATGATTTTCTTGTGGAATTTCGTAGTAGGAAGTCTATCCATACGTGCGGCTATCGAAGCTGCGGTTTGATTCATAATTACACCTCCGGTATTCATTCATATATTCAACATTCGCTTTGGATTTTCGCGCAGTAATAGTGCTAAATCGGTTGAAGAGAACCCTGCTTGAACTAACTTTTCAACAATTAAAGCTGTCCCTTCGACTGGACGAATATTCTTGCGTTGACCTAAGTCGGTACTGAAAATATTGTTTTCAATACCGGTTTCTTTGATTTCTTTAAAAATGATATTCCAGTCTGCTAATCCTTGAATAGGATCAACAGCGGTTCTTTCCAAAAGGACACCTTGTTCAACCAGCCATTTCTGATCACGCAGAGAAACCGGGTTAATGGGGTTATTTGGATGGTTATATATCAGCTTCTGAATTCCTTTTTTATGGGCTAAAGGTACTAGCGCGCGTACTTCTTCTAACCCTAAATGACCAAAGCATAAAGGTATATCTCGATTGTCTCCCATGATTTCTAAAACTGTATATACTTCTTTCTTAATTTTATTTTGTTCGTCGAAAATGGTGAGACCCTTTAACCCTGTGCATAATGCAGATAAAGCATTTACTGCTTTGCCTTCTCTGCGTTCAAAATCTAAATGATTCTTAGCTGTAAAGGTAGGCATCCAGACGATTTTGGCCCCCATGTGAAGCGCGGTTTTTAGTGCCAAGGTGTTCCAATCACCAATGAAACTATTGAGAGCAATGCCCCCTAATACCTTGATCTGGTGATTTATCGCTTCATTTACTAATTCTGCCCGGGCTACAGTTGAACCTAGATGCGATTTTAATACGACTGCATACATTTTTGCCTGTACAGCATCTTTTGCAATTTCTAAATCTGATAATTTTCTAGGGACAACGTCAGGGCTGCCATGTACATGCATTTCAATAAATCCTTCTAAATTGACCATCCTTTTCTCTTCTTTCCTTAAAGTGTAGAAGCAATACTTTCCATTAATTCACGGCTCGGATTCTTACGGTTTTTATCTGATACTTCAACAATCAGCTTATAGAGATCGACGTTCTTTTCTTCAGCCACTTCTTTAAAGGTATTGACGAAGCTTGAGTGACAGCCGGAGTAGCCCAGGATAAGGTCGAGCGGTTTGACTGGTGTGTGATAGCCTTCCTTTTCCATAGCTGGAATGAGTCGGTCGTCGAGGAAGTGCAGGAGCTTGTAGAAATCGTATTCCTGGCACTGGCCTAAACGGCGGAAGAGGGCTAACGCGCCTTCGGTTGTAATGTTGCCGGCACTACGGGCCATGCCCATGAGACCACAATCGATGAAATCAGCACCGGCCTTCGCAGCAGCTTGGGCGTTTGCCATGGCTAGGCCTAAATTGCTGTGGCCGTGGAAGCCGACGGGAATGGAAACGGCAGCTTTTACTTTTCGCGTATATTCGGCAGCTTGTTCCGGGAACATGTAGCCTGCGGAGTCCATAATGGTAATGGCTTGAACGCCGGCTTCTTCGAGCATGGAAGCTTCAGAAGCTAATTCATCCGGTGTCAGGACATAGGCCTTCATGAGGCTGTATTTTGCTTCGAGGCCGGCAGCGCGAACCATTTTAACGGCAGCTACAGCCGTTTTTCCGTCGCCGGCATTGGCCCCGACACGCAGGAAGGAAAGGCCTTTCTTGGCAGCGTATTGAATCAGGTCAGCATCGGCATTTTTGGCGGACTGGAACATGCCCAAGTGAGCCTGTTTTACATAAGGCTGAATGGCTTCTAAATATTCTTCATCAGTAACAGGTGATACTTTGCCACCGTGCTGCATACTGCCCAGGCCGGTACAGTGTCCTAATTCAATCGTTGTAATCTGGCTGGCAATGAGGCCTTCTATCATCAATTTCGTTAAGTCAACGGAAAAACCGGCACCGACAACATTAGCACCATCGCGAAGTGTACAATCCATAATTTTCATGATAATTCCTCCCAGGTATAAATAAGTGTGTTGTGAATAGTGAGTTTATGTGATGCTTTATTTCGATACGTATCTTACGTTGACATCATAACCCAATTTGAATTAGAATAAAAACAAATAATAATTTGATAAATTAGTTGATGTATGAATAATTCAATTTACGCAAGAAAGATATGTAAAAAAGTGTGCGGAGGAATACCTTATGGAAAAAGATCTGTTAGAGACGTTTGTTATGCTGGCAGGCGTCAATAATATCAGTAAAACGGCACAGGCCCTATATATATCACAGGCCGCTGTCAGTCACCGCCTGAAAAAATTGGAAGAAGCGGTTGGTGCAGAATTAGTATTGCGCAGTAAAGGCGCTAAGCAAACGCAGCTGACGGCAGCAGGACGCCAGTTCTTGCCTTTAGCCCAGAATTGGCTGGATATCGATAGGGAAGTGGAAAATTTCCAACACCGGCCACAGACGCTGGAACTGACCATCGGCACGGTCAACAGCGTCAATAACTATCTTTTCAGCGAATTTTACAACCTCCTCAAGAATGACCCTTTGGATTGGCGTCTCCACATCAGGACCCTTCATTCGTCTGATATTTATGAACAAGTGCGTCTCAACGTCCTGGACATAGGCTTTCCCTTGCGGGAACAGCATATACCCAACGTGCGCGTTCGCAATATCCACTCGGAAACACTCATGGTCGTGAGCCGTCATAAAATCAATGATAAAACGGTACTCATGCCGTCGGACTTGGACGGAGAAAAGCAAATTTATATTAATTGGGGGAGCGACTATGTCTATTGGCATAGCCTGTATTTCCCGTCCTACGTAGTACCTAAGTTTTCCGTCGACACGGCAAAAATTGCCCTCGACCTCCTCGACGATGAAATGTGGTTTTTTGCGCCGTACAGCATCTGTTTGGAGCTGCGGAAAAAGGAAAACTGCTGGATTTCCGGCCTGGGCGTACAGACCTCGGCGCGCAATCTTTTTATGGTTACGGATAAACAAACAGAACGGACGAAACGCCGGGAAATCGTTCTCTTTAAATGGCGGATTTTGCACTATATTCGGAAAAAGGAACGGGATTTTGTCAGCCTCTTGAAGCAATATCATATGGACAATCAGACAGAGTATGTCTTTGAAAAGGATATCAACCAGCTTCGCTAAGGGCTGGGAAAACATAAAAACAGCGGTACAAAAATGAAACTTCATTTTTGTACCGCTGTTGACGTAATGCGTGCAGATTATACGAATAGCAAATGCCCGACAAAGATGACGATTGTCATAGATATGGCACTGAGGGCGGTCGTGTTCATGACGACCTGTGTGGCGTAGTCCGGATTATTATCGAATTCCAAGGCGTACATGGCCGTGTTGACGGCGGTCGGGATGGAGCAGTAAATGAGGAAGACGATGGCGCCGACGGCTGTGAAGGTGCCCGGGACGAGGGCGTTGGCGCCGTAGATCATGGCCAGGCCGACGAGGGGGAGAATGAAGAATTTGAGGAAGCTGACGATCCAGACTTCTTTATCAAACCAGTTGATCTTCGTTTGCGAGAGCTGTACGCCAATGGTAAACATGGCGACAGGCGTAATGGCTTTGGCCGCCATTTCCATGATGGGCCAGAAGTAAAAGGCTTTGGCATCGAGGGAAAAGGTGCGGCACAGGACGGCGGCAACGAAGACGTAGATGATGGGCATCTGGAAGATGACCTTGATCGTATCGCGGGCAGAGAGGCGGCCCCGGCCGGCCTGGTAGAGGCCCAGCGTGTTGAGGCCAACGCTCTGAATGACGAAGATGATAATTTGGATGACCATGGCTTCGGCCAAATAAGGCGTTTGCCCGTTGACGACGAAGGGTTCATGGGAAAAGACGAGGATGATGAGGGCTACGCCCAGGTTGCCCGTGTTGTTGAACATGAGGGCGTTACGACATGATTCCGTCATGCCTGCGTCGTAGTGACGCCATTTGCTGATGATATTGGCTATGGTAAAACAAATAATCATGAAAATGGCAGTACAGGCAATGATGTTGATGCTGTTGGATGGGAAGCTGGTCGTGTAAATGTTGGTGAAAATGAAGCTGGGGACGACGAGGTAGAATAAGAACTTAGATAATGTCGTGACGGTAATGTGAAAGCGTCTGTCTACAAGGTACCCGATGAGGACGAGTGTAAAAAGGGGCAGCATTGTATGTTCGAGAATAAATAGGAAAACCATAGTATGACCTCGATTCTTTAGAGATATCCTACCATGTATCATACGGGATTATGGGGGACTTGTAAAATAGCAAGTTTTGCACAAACCTATTCTGTGATAGAATATGTTTGTAAAAGAATGGCCTACATTAAAACATTTATTGATTTAGAGAATAATACGTGCCATATAACAGGAGGAGGTCTTGTTTGTGTACAACAGTACGGATATCGGTATTTTTATTATGGTCGCCAGGACGCTCAATATTTCCCAGGCGGCACAGCGCCTGAATATTTCCCAGTCGACGGTGAGCAAGCGCCTGAAGGAGCTGGAAGAAAGCCTCCATTTGACGCTGGTCGAACGGGGCCAGGGCATGAAAGCGTTGCGCCTGACTATGGCAGGAGAAAATTTCCTCAGCATTGCCAATGAAATGCAGCGCCTTTGGGAACAGGCCCAGCACATGGAATATAAACGGTCTGTCTTTTCTATTGCCTCCCTGAGCAGTCTCAATATGCAGGCTATACCGGATATTTCCGATTTTTTGCATGAGCACATTAACAATCTCCATTTGCGCATCTTCACGTCCCATTCCCAGGATATTTATGACCTCGTCGAGCAGCACGAAGCTGATTTGGGCTTTACTCTCTTCGCCAGGGAATATCCCAACGTTCATGTAGAACCGTGGTTCAGCGAGCCCATGGTGGTCGTGCGGCCTAAGGGCACCCTCTTGAGCGGTCCTGTCTGTACGCCTCAGGAGCTGCGGCCGGAAAATGAAGTATACAACTACAATGGCATCCGCTTTCAGGATTGGCACGACGAATGGTGGCCTGCAGCGCGCAACAGCTACGTCAGTCTCGATAATGCCAACCTCATTCCTCTCTTGCTGAATAAGCCCGGCCAGTGGACAATCCTGCAGGTTTCTCTGGCGCGCAGAATGGCGGCGACGGGCAACTATTGCATTCAACAGCTGTCCACGCCGCCGCCGGCACGTCATTGCTATTTAGTGACTCATTTGCATCCGACCCGGCATGCAGCCCGCATACTGGATATACTTCGCCCGTATTTGCAGGATCTGGCGAAGACCTGGAATCAGAGGACGCTTCCGGGAGAAGCGCACTAGACCTTGTCGGCAAAATAATAGACGACGTGCAGCAGGCTGTCGGCCATATAGGCCAGGGCCTTGCTGGACCAGTGGAATTCCGGGTTGTGGCCGTATACAGGGTCTTCGTCGTAGACGCCGACGTAATAGAAGCACGCCGGTACGGCGGCGCTGAAGTAGGCAAAGTCTTCTGAGCCCGAGCCCCGTTCGATGGGGACGATTTTTATGCGCTGGCCGCAGGTATCGCGCAGGATCTCTTCGACGTCCTGTGTGACGGCTGGGTCGTTTTGGCAGACCGGTGCAAAGGGGACTACGTCTAAGTGGCACGTGCCGCCGTAGATGGCAGCAGTAGAGGCCAGGATTTCTTCTAACGTATGGAGAATTTCGTGGCGTTTCGTTTCGTTGTACGTGCGCAGCGTGCCCTTCAGTTCGGCATCGTCAGGGATGACGTTGGGATTGTGGCCTGCCTGGAACTGGCCGAAGGTGAGGACGACGCCGTCGCCATCGGCACGGCGGTGGTAGACGTAGTCCTGGATTTGGGAAATGATGGAAACGCCCATCTGGATGGGGCTGACGCAGTCGCTGGGCCGCGAGCCGTGGCCGCCCTTGCCGTGAATGGTAATGGTGAAATCATCACACGATGCCGAGCAGTCGCCGTGGCGCAGGCCAATATAGCCTTGGGGCATGCTGCCGGCTACGTGCAGGCCTAAGGCGTAATCCACCGTAGGCTGGGTCAAGATGCCTTCTTTGATCATACGGGCTGCGCCGCCGTCGCCTTCTTCCGCCGGCTGGAAGGCCAGGCGGATCGTGCCGCGCAGGCAGTTTCTGTGGGCCTGGAGGATGCGGGCGACGCCGAGGAGATTGGCTGCATGGCCGTCGTGGCCGCAGGCGTGCATGACACCCGGCGTTTGCGAGCTGTACGGGCACTGGTATTGTTCCGTCAGGGGCAGGGCATCAATATCGGCGCGCAGGAGCAAAACCGGACCGGGCAGGGCACCGCGGATGAGGCCCGTTACGCCTGTTTCGGCAATGGTGCGCACGTCTTCAATACCGGCTTTATGCAGTTCTTCTACAATGCGCTGGCACGTGTGATATTCTTTGCCGCTTAATTCGGGATGGGCGTGGAAGTGTTCACGCATAGTCATCATATAGGGTAATTCCTGTTGGACAGCTTTTTCTATGGAAAAATCAGGCTGATACGGTTTCATGAGCAGGCCTCCTTAGGGTCACGTTAGGTTAGATATACGTTAAGCATAGACGGATAAAAGATACATGTCAACTAGAATACATGATGAGAAAATTTTTCAATACTGTTGCATTCGCAACAGACTAAATGATACAATAACAGTATAGTTTAGGTAGAAAAAAAGAGAATCCTATGAAAGGAGCGATTCATATGAAATCTATCGTCATTTATTCCTCGCAAACCGGACGTACCCGTAAGATTGCCGAAGCCATTGCAGCCGGATTGCCGCAAGGTACACCGTGCCTGCCTCTGAATGAAATGCCGGCGAATATAAAAGACTATGACTACGTGTTCTTTGGCCTTTGGGAAGACCGGCGCGGCCCGGATCCGGAAGCGCAGGCTGTCTTGAAGACGCTGGAAAATGAGCACATCGTCATCTTTGCAACGGTTCATGACGATGTATTCTCTGATAATGTATCGAAAACCTTGCGCAATATGATTGAATCCTTGCCGCCGCAGACGCGGGTCGATGGGACGTATGTCACCTGCACCGATGGCAGCCACGCCAAGGAACCGATCCGGGATAATGAAGATCTCCGTCTGAGCGATGCCCAGGATTTCGCTGAAAATACGCTCCGCCGCATTGAAGTCGTTGCTTGAATGCCTTCAAGATGTACGCTTCCCCAAAATATATCCTGCCATATGAGATAAAGACTCTGGACTATCAGTGCCCGGAGTCTTTTTTGCGTAAAAAACACAGCATAGATTCATTTTACTCATACAAAAGAAATGAAAAAGGTTAGAAATTCTGCTTTTTATGACGAATGGGAAAAAAATAAGCAGAAAAGGTCCTGGTTTCTTTACGTATTCCAGCGTATTTGCAGGATTCCATATGTCTATGTTGAATTATTCACCTAATATATAATTTGTCAAAAGGATATTCATTTTTATTTTAATTTCGATAATGGTATGATGTTTTCGTAAGATACGTATCGAAAATACACATACTCAATACGGCGTGCCGCGTGGCTGCGCGCTGGCAGGGAATGCCGCTTCAGGCAGCACTGCGAGGACAAACTATATATTGGAGGAATAAAAGATGGGTAATCTAAAAAAGAAAACAGGTTTCCGATGGTTTGTACTAGGATTAATCTTTTTTATCTATATGATCGCCGGCGCCGACCGGTCCAATATCGGCATGGTGGTACCGTATATCAAAGAAAGCTTTCAAATGAGTAATACGGACATTGGCGCTATGGCGGCTTTCTTCTATGTGGCCTATGCCATTGTCCAGATTCCGTCAGGCCATTTATATGGTAAACGGGGCGTGCGTCACATTTTTTCCGGCGCTGTCATCCTGACGTCTATTGCCACATTTATCATGGGTCTTTCCAACTCGGCAGCCCATCTGAAAGCTGCCCGGGCTATCCTGGGTTTTGCTGAAGGGCCGATCAATATTGGGTCCCTGACGACGATTAACCGCTGGTTTCCGACGAAGGAAAAGGGCATCGCAACAGGTGTCTTCATGGCTTCCATCAAATTTGCCCCGGCCTTTGTACCGCCTGTCTGTGCTTGGATCATCATGATGTATGGCTGGCGGGAAGTATTTTACATTTTCGCTATTCCCGGTACGTTCTTTGCAATCCTTTGGTGGTTCCTGGTCAAGGATAATCCGAAAGACAGCCGTTTTGTCAACGAAGCTGAACTGGAGTATATCAATCAGGCCGATGCAGGTACACCGGCCGTCAAAGACAAGAACGTGCCCGTCCGGAGAAATACACATACGACCCTGGATAAATTGATCCGTACGCGTATTGTCACACCTTTGGCGACGAATATGCAGGTGCTGCGCTCGTGGAACGTCTGGGCTTGCGCCCTTGGGTACTTCCTCCTCGTCGGTATTACATATACGATTATGACCTGGATTCCTACATACCTCGTTCACGTTAAGCATTTTTCCATCATCAAAGTCGGGCTTGTCGCCTCTGCTCCCTGGGTTGGCGCCGTCATTGGCAACCTCCTTGGCGGTATGGCGTCGGATAAGCTCTTTGGCAGCCGGCGTAAACCGACTATGCTCGTTACGACAGCCAGCACGGTCGTCCTCATGTATGCCCTTTTGTATGCGCCGAGCGACCCGACTGCGTTAGGACTCTTGCTCCTTACGGCAGGTATTTTCCTTAACTTCGGCTATTCCATGTTCCTGGCCTATCCCATGGGCATTACAACGAAGGAAAAATGTCCCTTTGCAGCGTCCATCGTCAACACAGCCGGCTCCTTAGGCGGTGCATTTGCTCCCTTTATCGTCGGTGTTATTCTGGATACGTTCAGCTGGGATTCCGTATTTATTTTCCTGGCAGGTATTTCTCTGGCAGCCTTCTTCCTCGTCGTGTCTATGATTGAACCGATTGCGAAAGAAACAATGACAGAAGAAGCAAAATAACATATATTAAAGATATATATATATAGGAAAAGGCACTGATACCGGATTTTGGTATACAGTGCCTTTTTTCTCAGTGAAATACGTGGACCAGCTTTTGGTACACTATATGGGCTACTTTGTGGTTTTCAAAGAAGAGGAAAATAATGGGGATAATGAGCAGCGTAAAGACTGTCGATGTGAGGAGACCGCCAATGACGACGACAGCCATGCTGGAACGTGTTTCCGAACCGGCCGAGAGGGAGAGGGCTGTAGGCAGCATGCCTACAACCATGGTGAGGGTCGTCATGAAAATCGGCCGCAAGCGGACGCGGCCTGCTTCGATAATGGCTTCCCGCGGTGGCAGGCCCCGTTCCATGAGGGTCAGGGTGTAATCCAAAAGGAGGGTGCCGTTCTTGGCGACGAGGCCGTCCATGACCAGGATACCGATGAGGGAATAGAGGTTCAGGGACTGGTTCGTCAGGAAGAGGAGGAAGAGGGAGCCAATGAGGCCCAGGGGCAGGGAAAACATGCGGATAAAAGGTGTCTTTACCGATTCGTACAGGATGGCCAGGATCATATATATAAGAATCAGAGAGAGAACCAGGGCTAAGCCTAAATCGCGGAAGGTGTCGCTCATCTGATCGGCCTGGCCGGTGAAGCGGTACGTAATGCCGTTTAGGTCCAGCTTGTCCAGGCGCTGGCTCAGATCCTTCATGGCTTCGTTCAGAGGCCGGTTATCGAGGGTACTGCCCAGGGTAATGCTCCGTTCCTTATCGGTCCGGCGGATCGTGACTGGTCCCGTTTCGGCTTTGACTGTCGCTACGTCGGACAGGTAGATGATATGTCCGTTGGCGCTCAAAGGAATCGTTTCCAGATCGGAAATGCGGTAGCCATCAGAGCCTTTGAGGCGTACGTAGATGTCCGTATCGTTGTTGTCGTTCTTGACGTCGTTTGCCAGGACGCCGGCCTTTTGGCCGCTAATGGCGTTGGCGAAGGTGTTGTTCAGGTCGCCAATGGACGTGCCGTAGTGCTTGAGTTTTTCCCGGTCTACGACGAGGCGGTATTCGGGCATGCCTTCTTCGTAGGAGCTGCTGATGTCGCGCAGGCCGGCGACGTCGTTTTTCATGATTTCTTCGATTTCATGGGATTTGGCGACGAGGTCGTCGTTGTTCTTGCCGCGCAGCTCTAAGCGCAGGTTGCCGGAGCCGCGGCCAAAGCCGCCGGAAACGCCGGAGACAGAGGCCTGGTTTTCCTGGACGCGGATCGTGCCGTCCCAAATGTGATCGGCGGCAAAGGCGCGGACCTGGTTGGTAATCTGCCAAATCGAGCGGGACCGGTCGAGGCGGTTTTTGAGCGTCACCTGAATGCTCGCTTCGTTGCTTTGGCGGCCGCCGACCATGGCCGTGCTGTACGTAACTTCCGGAATCGTAGCCAAATACGTTTCCAGCTGCTTGGTCACGGCGTCGGTCCGTTTCAGGTTGGCGTTGGTCGGCAGCTGGACGGTAATACGAAAGCCCGATTCATCGGTCTGGGGCATGAATTCCGAGCCGACGAGACCGGCCGGTACGAGGGCGACGGCGGCGATGAAGACGGCAAGAACTGCGAGGACTACCTTTTTGCTGTGGTCCAGGGTCCACGTCAGGATGTGCACGTAGTGCGTGCGGGCCCAGTCTTCGAGACGGTCCATTTTTTTCCAGAGGGGCCGCTGGGACTGGACGGCCAGGCCCTTTTTGAAGAAACGTGACGCCAGCATAGGCGTCAGCGTAAAGGAGACGAAGAGGGAAAAGAGCGTCGCAAAGACGATGGTCAGGCCGAACTGCTTGAAGTACTGGCCGACCATGCCGGTCATGAAGGCAATGGGCATGAAGACGACGACGTCGCAGAGCGTAATGGCAATGGCGGCCATGCCGATTTCCATACGTCCGTTCAGGGCGGCGTCGTGCGGTGACTCGCCTTGCATGAGATGGCGGTGAATATTTTCCAGGACGACGATGGAGTCGTCGACGAGGATACCTACGCACAGGGCCATGCCCATGAGGGACATCATGTTGAACGTAAAGCCTGCCAGGTACATGACGAAGAACGTCGAAATGAGGGACGTCGGAATGGCGATCATAACGGCTAAGGTCGAGCGCCAGCCGCGCAGGAAGAAGAAGAGGACCAGGCCCGTCGTAAAGAGGCCTTCAATGAGGGTCTGCAGCGTGTTGTGCAGGGAGTTGCGGATATACGAAGCCGATTCGTTGGTTACCGTAAAGGTATAGTCCGGGTTGTCTGCCCGCAGAGCGTCGAGCTTTTGCATGACGTTATCGACGGTGGAGACGACGTTGGCGTCGCTGTTTTTGTAGATGGCCATGATGACGGCGTCGCTGCCGTTGATGCGGGCGTAGCGCGTGACGCGCTGGTCCTTGCGGCGGATCGTCGCGACGGCTGTGAGGGGAATCTTGGCGCCTTTGATATTGGTGACCTGGATTTTTTCCAGCTCGTCCTCACTGAGGAACTGGGCCTTGACACGCACGTCTGTCGTCGTCGAATCCGTATAGACAGAGCCTGACGGCATGAGGACGTTTTCGGCCTTGATGGCGCTGACGATTTCGGCCAGGGTCATATCGTAGTGGACGAGTTTATTTTTATCGACTTCGACGGCAATTTCCTTGTCGCGGCCGCCGTTGAGTTCGATTTCCGAAACGCCGTCGGCCTGCTGGATGACGTTTTCAAAGTCATTTTCTGTTTTGGAATAAATGTCGTCTAAGGATTTATTCGATTGGACGGCGACGAACATGATAGGCGTCGCGTTAATATCACGCTTGATGACGACAGGCTCGTCGATACCGTCAGGGAGCTTACCGCGGATGGCGTTGACCTTTTTCGTCGCGTCGATGGCGGCGGCGTCAGCGTTGGCCGAGAAATCCAGCTCCAGTGTAATGCGGGCCTGGCCGTAGGAAGCCGTGGAATTCATGTGCTTTACGTTGGAGACGGACGAAAGGGTGTCTTCGATGGGCTTTACGACCTGCTGCTCTACGGAATCGGCGTTGGCACCGGGATAGCTGACGGTTACGGTGACGTACGGCGTGTTGAGGGACGGCAGGAGCTCTACGCCAATGCGGTAGAAGCTGAAGAGGCCTAAGACGACGAAGAAGGCTACGACCATGCAGATGCCAATGGGGTGATCGATAGAATATTTAGTGAGATTCACGGCGCATCACGTCTCCTTTTCTATGGTCACGTGGGAGCCGTCCTTCAGGCGGGCCGTGTTGGTGACGGCAATGCGGTCACCGACGGAGAGGCCGTCTAAGATTTCGACGTAGGCGTCGTTGCGCAGGCCTGTCTTTACCTGGCGGATTTGGATTGTATTGTCCGGCAGGATGACATAGGCGCTGCTCACGCCGTTCAGTTCGAGGAGAGCGTCTTTGGGGACGTAGAGTGTTTGCGCCCGCTGCAGGACGTCGACGCCTGATTGAGCGAACATGCCGCCCCTCAGGGCTCCGTCGGGCTGGGTCAGGGTGATGCGGACCATGTAGGTTTTGGTAGTCGGATCCATCGCCGGGCTGACGTAGGTAATGACACCGGCGTAGGTCTGGGCCAGGGATTCGATAGAAACGGTTACGTCCATGCCCATGTGGATCGCGGCGACGTCCGTTTCCGACAGGGGACAGTCGATGTAGATGCCGCTCGTATCGGTCACGGTGAGGACCTTCGTATTGGCCGGCACCATGGCGCCTACTTCAGCATTACGATAACTGATGACACCGGCCCGGGGAGCGCGGATGGTCAGGTCGCCCAGCTGCTGGGAAAGGCTGTCTACGACGTAGCCGGCTTTGGCCTGGGCGGCCTGCTTGGCGGCAATGGTGGCCGGTACGTCACCGAGGTTTTGTGATTCCAGATTTTGCAATGTTGATTGTGCAACAATGAGCGCTTGGTATACCGTATCGAGATCCTTCTGGGAAATGGCCCCTTCCGATTTCAGGATGACATAGCGGTTGTAGTTCATCTTGGCCGTTTCGTAATCAATGCGGGCCTTTTGCAGATCTGAAGAAAATTGGGCTTCGGCCGCTGTTGATTCGGCTTGGGCCTGCTGGAGCGCTGCCTGGTCCTGCTGCAGCGTCAGGCTCGTATCGGTCGGATCCTGCGTCAACAGGACTTGGCCCGGTTCGACGTAGTCACCGAGCTGTACGTCGACGGAGGCGATTTTTCCGGCATATTTTGTGGATAAATCGACTTGCGCAATAGGCACAGTCTCTCCAGACATAGAGACGTGGCGGTACATATCCTTGCGCGCTACCGTATAGGCCTGGACGGCCGCATCGGTCGTGGCCTGGGCGCCTTTTTTGCCGTATTCGAATGGCTCAGGGCGTAGATGCCGATACAGGCCAGGAGCAGGATACAGGCAAAGGCCAGCATTTTGCCACGCCGGCTGTGCAGTAAGGCAAGCCATTTAGTTTCTTTCATAGGAATCCTCCAGAGGTGATGGGCAGATGCATGACGGTTCTGTTTTCTTGCAGCTACACCGGTTATTTGAAAACGTATATAGTGTATATAATATATATACTATTATATAGCTTTGGAAAAGACAGATAAAGCCGCCTGTTCATGCAGTCTATTATAGCACGGTACAAGCCAGGCTGTATGTAAATTTTTTTCGTGTGGCTAGTGAATATATTTATCTTTTGGGCTGGCTCTTTTTTGTTGCCGTGGCAAAAGATTTTTTCCAATGGCCTCCTGTTCTATGATATACTGTAGACATTGTACAGGGAGGTTATAGCATGCAGGTAAAACTGGATATTATACCGGTTATCCGGAATCTGAACCATTGGCCCCGCTTTCGTCTCCGCCTCTTTGCGGAAGGCGCCTGGGTCGGTCTATTAAGCGGTATTATTATCAGCTTTTTTCGCTGGACCCTCGATGCGGGGACACAGCTCAGGGAATATATATATACAATCTTAGTGAATGCAGGGCCTGTAGAAAATGGCCTGTGGTTTTTATTGCTTCTCGCCGTGGCGGCCCTTTTGGCGTGGCTGAAAAAAATAGAACCGGAAGCCTCAGGGAGCGGCATTCCCCAGGTCAAGGGGATTATCCTGGGTGTCATCCGCCTGCGCTGGCTGCGCATTATCTGGGTCAAGCTCGTCGGCGGCATTCTCGGCATCGGCTTCGGCCTTTCCTTAGGCCGTGAAGGCCCGTCGATTCAGCTTGGCGCCATGACGGCACAGGGTATGAGCCGTGCCTTGGGCCGGACGCGCATGGAAGAACGCTATTTGATTACGGCCGGTGCCAGTGCCGGCCTGGCAGCGGCCTTTAATGCGCCCTTGGCCGGGGCGATTTTTGCCTTGGAAGAGCTGCACCGTAATTTTTCCAGCGTCGTCCTGGCACCGGCCATGGCAGCAGCCCTCGTTTCGACTATGACCTGCCGTCTCGTCTTTGGCCGGGAACCGATCTTTCATTTTGGCGGCCTGCCGCCCTTTCCCTTGCGTTACATGTGGCTGGCTGTCGTCCTGGGCGTAGTCATCGGCGTAGGTGGTTGCATTTTTAACAAGGGTCTCATCAATGTGCGCCATTTTTACAACCTGCCTGTATTTCGCAATGATTTTATGCGCATCGGCTTTGCCCTGGTCGTCGCCGGCATTTTGGGCTATGTGTTCCCTCAGGTTTTGGGCGGCGGCAACGATTTGATCAACAGTTTATATAAGTTACCCTTATCTTTAACGTTATTTCTCACGCTTCTCGTAGGGAAATTCCTCTTTACGCTCATCAGCTATGGCTGCGGCACGCCGGGCGGCTTCTTCCTGCCCATGCTGGTCTTAGGCGCCTTGTGCGGTGGCAGCGTCGGCATCGTCCTGGTCCAGACCGGCGTTATTCCGGACTATTATTTATCGAATATCGTTGTCATTTCAATGGCCGCCTTTTTTGCCGCTTCTGTCCACGCGCCCGTTACGGGGACGATCCTGATCATGGAAATGACCGGGTCGTATGAACACTTGCTGGTCCTTTGTACGGCCTCTATGATTGCCCTCGTTACGGCCCAATTGCTGGGCGGACAGCCTATTTATGATACACTGCTTAAACTGTCTCTTGCCAAAAGACATGGACCGCTTCCTTCGTCGCAGCGGCGCAACGTATTGGAATTTACCGTCGGCAGTGGCAGCCCTGTAGATGGGAAATATATCGGCCGGATCGAATGGCCGGACCACGTAGCATTAGTTGATATTAAGCGCGGTACGGAAGACATTGTACCCGATTATCACACCCGCTTGTGCGCCGGTGATTACATTTATGTATTGACCGATTCAATAGAATCGGCGGAAGCGACGCGAAACCTCGTAGAAAAGGAAAATGCATAATAATTATTGAAAATAGTACCAGGTACTAAAAAACTGCAATACAAGTGTTGAAAATACACGGATTACCCATTCCAATATCAATGAGAATAGAGAATAAAGTAGCAAAAATATACTCATAAAGATACATTTTTTTGACTTCCGAAATGATTTTTGCTATAATCTTGTCGATGTGTTTTTTTTGATATTAGCGAAGAGGTGGTTTTTTGAATAAACGAATCGTGATTTTACTGACCGTATTGTTTGTATTAGTATTTTCATCGATTGCATCCGCAAAGGTTGAAATGGGAATGACCGGCTCTGCTGTTCAGCGTGTACAATATATGCTCATTGCTACAGGATATTTATCAGATGGAGCCGATGGTGTGTTTGGCAGTGGTACACAAACTGCTGTGCGACGCTTTCAAGCAGATCATGGCTTAGATGCTGACGGTGTTGTCGGTTCGCAGACCATGCAGGCCCTTTCGAATGCCAGCGGCCAGCCGGCACCGGCTGAAGACAGCGGTTACCAGCGCAGCCTTGTTATGGAAGCAACGGCTTACACGGCCGATGATCCGGGTAACAGTGGGTATACTGCCGGTGGTCATCGCCTGACCCGTGGTTTGGTATCGGTTGATCCGAATGTCATTCCTTTGGGCACCCGTTTATATATTGAAGGGTACGGCGAAGCCGTAGCGGATGATACAGGTGGCGCCATTGTAGGCGACCGCATCGACCTGGGTATGGATGACCGGAGTGAAGCCTTGAATTTTGGCAGACGCAGTGTCGTCGTCCATATTTTGTAAGCAACATATAGCATGTGTGGGGAGAGGCAGAGGCCTCTCCTTTTTTCTATCCCTTTGCGGCATATTTAGCTTTCTCAATTTGCCGTAACTTTTTGTAAAATTACTATGTATTTTGCAAGTTATTTGTGTTATTCTTAAGAGACGTGATAAAGTTATTTCATACCAGGGAGGCAAATGCTGAATGGAAGACACGATTGCACTTATATTGGCAGCAGGCAAAGGAACGCGGATGAAGTCCAAGCTTCCGAAGGTTCTGCATAAAGTCGGCGGTGTGCCGATGGTAGAACAGGTCCTGCGTACCGTAAAAGCTGCAGGAACACAGCGGCAGATTGTCGTTGTCGGTTTCGGCGGGGAAGATGTACAGGCATATCTGGGCAATGAAGCAGAAACAGTATTGCAGGCAGAACAGCTGGGAACGGGGCATGCCGTATTGCAGGCTGAACCGCTGCTGGCCGGCGCGACAGGCACACTGCTCGTAACCTGTGGCGATACGCCTCTTGTAACGAAAGAAACCTTTGACGGCTTATTTGCCTGTCATGCAGAAAGTGGCGCAGCGGCGACGATTTTGACGGCCCATATGCCGGACCCGACAGGCTATGGCCGCATTATCCGCAATGAAGCTGGCCAGGTCGTGAAGATTGTCGAACAGAAGGATGGCACGCCGGAAGAATTGGCTGTCGACGAAGTCAATGCCGGTATTTATTGCTTTGATTTATCCCTGTTATGGCCCATGCTGCATCAGATCAGCAATGACAATGCGCAGGGCGAATATTATTTGACGGATATTATCGGCATGCTCGTCGCTGCCGGGAAGGTGGTCAGCGCCTTTGCTGTCCCCGCATATCAGGAAACACTGGGCGTAAATTCGCGCCTGCAGCTGGCTGAAGCCGAAAAGGTACTGCGCCAGCGCAAACTGGTAGAATTGATGGCCGCTGGAGTCTCTATCATCGATCCTGCCAACACCTATGTCGATACGACGGTCGTCATCGGCCGCGATACGGTACTCTATCCGGGGACGATCCTCGAAGGGCAGACGGTCATTGGCGAAAATTGCCAGATTGGGCCGTACGTCCGCATGACCAATGTCCGCATGGGCAATGACGACCATTTGCAGTTTACCTATGCCCATGATTGTGAAATCAAGGATGGCTGCGAGGTCGGCCCGTTCGTCCATTTCCGTCCCGGTACGGTCATTGGCAACCACGTAAAAGTCGGTAACTACATGGAAGTGAAAAACTCCCACGTTGGCGACGGCACAAAATTGCCGCATCTCAGTTATATTGGTGACAGCGACGTCGGCTGCGGCGTCAATATCGGCTGCGGTACGATTACCGTCAACTACGACGGCAAGATCAAGCACCGCACGGTTATTGGCGATCATGCCTTTGTCGGCTGCAACAGCAATCTCGTAGCGCCGGTAGCCATTGGCGAGTATGCCTATGTCGGTGCCGGTTCTACCATTACGAAAGATGTACCCGCCAAGGCCCTGGCTGTCGGTCGCGCCAAACAGCGCAATATCGAAGGCTGGGTCAAAGACGATACATATAAGAAATAACCAGTAAATTTTATTGTTTTTCCATTACTGTTGTTATATCAATATTCAATTAGGAGGCTCACAATGAGTTACGAAGACGGGAAAAAGCTGAAAATTTTTACAGGCAATGCCAACCCTGAGCTGGCGAAAGAAATTGCTGATTACCTTGGCCTGGAATTGGGCAAAGGCTTTGTCGGCAAGTTCAACAACGGTGAAATCCAGGTTATGATCGACGAAAGCGTTCGAGGCAAAGATGTATTTGTAATTCAGCCGACCTGTCAGCCTGCCAATGACACGCTGATGGAATTGCTGATTATGGCCGATGCGCTGAAACGCGCGTCTGCACGCCACATTACAGCAGTCGTACCGTACTATGGCTATGCCCGCCAGGACCGCAAGACACGCGGCCGTGAACCGATTACTTCTAAATTAGTAGCTGACCTGATGACGACAGCCGGTATTACCCGCGTCGTTACGATGGACCTGCACGCCGGCCAGATTCAGGGCTTCTTCGACATCCCTGTCGATCACCTCGGCTCGGCTGCCATCATTGCTAAATATATTAACCAGAAACAGGCCGCCAACGACATGGGCGACATCGTCGTCGTTTCGCCTGACCTTGGTGGCGTAACGCGTGCCCGCGATCTGGCTGACCGCGTCAATGCACCGATTGCCATCATCGAAAAACGCCGTCCCCGTCCGGGCGTAGCGGAAGTCATGAACGTCATTGGCGATATTAAAGGCAAGACCTGTATCCTCGTCGACGATATTGTCGATACAGCCGGCTCCCTCTGCGGCGGTGCCAAGGCCCTCAAAGAAATGGGCGCTGAACGCGTCTATGCAGCCTGTGCCCACGCTGTATTGACCGATCCCGCTGTAGAACGCATCAAAAATTCCGTCATCAGCGAGCTGATCATTACCAATACGATTCCCTTGCCGGAAGAAAAGAAGATCGACAAGATCCGCGTCCTTTCCGTTGCACCGCTCCTGGGTGAAGCCATCATGCGTATTTTCCATGATGTGTCCGTCAGCCGTCTCTTCGACAAATAATAGGGACCGTCGTGCATATGATAGTAGGCCTGGGCAATCCGGGCCGGGAATACGAAAAATCAAAACATAATACGGGCTTTCTCGTCGTCGACGAACTGGCAGAACGGTACAACGTAACGGTCTGGCAGAAACGCATGGACGCCCTTGTGGCCCAGACTGTCATCGATGGGGAAACGGTGCTCCTCGTCAAACCGCAGACGTTTATGAACAACAGCGGCCAGTCTGTAGGCCCGCTCATGCGCTGGTACAAGCTGGACCAGCAAAACGTCTATGTCATTTACGACGATATGGATCTGCCCGTAGGCCGTCTGCGTATCCGTACGAACGGCAGTGCCGGTGGCCATAACGGCATCAAGAGCCTCCTGGCTAATGGCTGCGACCAATTCATCCGCTTCCGCGTAGGGATTGGCCGGCCCTTGCCGCACCGCGACGTCATAGATCACGTTTTAACGCCTTTTCCGCCGGAGCTGGTACCCGACTATGAAAAGGGGATTAAAGACGCGGCAGACGCCATTGTAGGCTGTTTAAAGCTAGGTGTAGATGTGGGGATGAACCGTTTCAATCCGCATAAGAAAAAACGTAGCGAGTAAATACTACAATATAGAATATGATATAAATATATGTTATAAAAAACCTCTCTGCCGGACAGCTCCGGCGGGGAGGTTTTTTGCCGTACCTGGACGCTGGCTGCATCTGCGTGTATACTAGTTACGTGCAGTTTCTGTCTGCACAGGTAGGTATTGGAAGGAGCGCGTACTGTGATTGAAAAAATGTGGGACTCTCCCCTTATGTATCGAATAGAAGTACCCTTGCCGGATAACCCCTTGCGGTACTTGAATTCCTATGTCGTGTGCGGCAGCGACCGCTGGCTCGTCATCGACACGGGTTTTAACCGGGAAGAATGCCGGGAAGCTCTCTTTTCCGGTCTTTCCCAGCTGCAGGTCGACCTGGCGCGGACTGATTTGTTTTTGACCCATTTGCACGCCGATCATACAGGCCTCGTCGGCGATTTCGTAGGCAAGGGCTGCCAGGTCTACATGAACGGCGACGACCATCAATACCTCGTCGATTCGGCCTTAGACGGACGGACGTGGAAGTATACAGAACAGCTTTTCATGAAAGAAGGCATGCCGCCGGAGGATATTGAAAAGCAGTTCTCCAATCAGGCCCGCAAGTTTTCGCCAGACCCGAGCTTTTCCATCCACCCCGTAGGCGACGGCGATATCGTCACGTTGGCCGGTGTGGATTTCCAGGTTATCCATACGCCGGGCCACACGAAAGGCCTGTCCTGTCTCTGGCTGCCTAAGGAAGGTCTGCTCGTTTCGAGCGACCACGTCCTCTTTGATATTACGCCGAATATCCAGCGCTGGCAGAACCTGCCGGACGCCTTGGCGTGCTACCTGCACAGCCTCGACAAGGTACGCGATTTGCCGGCCCGTTTGGTCCTGCCGGGCCACCGCAAGGCGAGCAGTGCCTTAAAAGAACGGGTAGATGCCATAAAGGCCCATCACGCTAACCGCTTGCAGGAGCTTTGGCAGGCTGCCAAGGATCACCCCGGCGCGACGGCCTTTGAACTGGCACCGCACCTGACGTGGTCCATGCGGGGCAAGAAATGGCCGGAATTCCCGCCGACGCAGAAATGGTTTGCCATGGGGGAAACCTTATCGCACGTGGAATATCTGCTCCATCACGGCCGCTTGGAACAGGAAGAAAAGAACGGACTCTACATCTATTACGCCATTTAGAAACGAACAGGAAACAGCTTCTTCGCACGCCGGAGGGGCTGTTTTTTTTATGACTGAAATAATTGTTTTCCTGCAATACTATGCAAGGAAGACGGCAGGGTGCCCCTGCGGAGTGCATCGGGGCCGGCTCTGCTGCAGGCCGGATGTGCCAAAGTCAGGTCTGTGTATGCGATACCTCGCAACAGAAACGATATCTGCCAGTTTCATATTTTTATATAGTTATATACTATGTAAAATGAGAGAAAAAATGTATTATACAACGGGAATAGCCTGTGATACACTGTAGGCAATGAAGGGATACAGCGTATCCTAGGGAAAACAACTACTTTTTATGTCATGCATTATATATCTAATTTCTATATGATGCGCAGAAATGGAGGAGAGTAATATGGAAAAGGAATTACTGAAACAGATGGGATTTGCTACTAAGGCCATTCACGGTGGTGCTATGAAAAACGAATTTGGCGCCTTGACGAATCCGATCTATCAGTCGTCCACCTTTATTTTTGATTCGGCCGAACAGGGCGGCAACCGCTTTGCCTTGAAGGAACCGGGGTATATTTATTCGCGCTTGGGTAACCCGTCGGATACGCAGGTAGAAGAAAAGGTAGCCCTCCTCGAAGGCGCTGAAGCTGCTTGCTCCGCTGCGTCCGGTATGGGCGCTATCGCTTCTGCTTTGTGGACGCTGCTTCACGCAGGCGATCATGTCGTAGCCAGCGATACCTTATATGGCTGCACCTTTGCCCTCTTGAACCACGGTCTGAGCCGTTATGGCGTAGACGTATCCTTCGTCGATATTACGGACCTGGACGCCGTGAAACAGGCTATCAAACCGAATACACGCGTCGTCTATTTGGAAACGCCGGCCAACCCGACGCTGAAGATTTCCGATATTGAAGGCATCAGCAAGATTGCCCATGCCAATGGCGATATCAAGGTCGTCGTCGATAACACGTTCTGCTCGCCCTACATCCAGCAGCCCTTGTCCCTCGGTGCCGACATCGTCGTCCATTCGGCTACGAAATACCTCAACGGCCATGGTGACGTCATTGCCGGCTTCGTCGCAGGCTCGCAGGAATATATTAACAACGTCCGCCTCTTTGGCATTAAGGATATGACCGGTTCCGTCCTCAGCCCGTTTGATGCCTTCCTCATCGCCCGCGGCATGAAGACACTGGCTCTGCGCATGGAAAAACATTCGGCTAATGCTATGCAGGTAGCCGAATTCCTTGAAGGTCATCCGGCTGTAGAAAAAGTGTACTATCCCGGCCTGAAGAGCTTCCCTCAGTATGAACTGGCAAAGAAACAAATGCGCCTGCCTGGCGGCATGATTTCCTTTGAACTGAAGGGCGGCAAAGAAGAAGGCGCCGTCGTCATGAATAACGTCAAGCTGTGCAGCCTTGCCGTATCCCTGGGCGATGCCGAGACGCTGATCGAACACGCTGCCTCCATGACTCACTCCACGTATACGCCGGAAGAACTGAAAGCTGCCGGCATCAGTGAAGGTCTCGTTCGCCTGTCTGTCGGTCTCGAAAACGCAGAAGATATCATTGCCGACCTCAAACAGGCTCTGGACCTGATTCAATAAGCCTCCATATATACCATCGCCAATACAAACACAAAGGCCGCTCCTCCGGGAGCGGCCTTTGTGTATTCTGAGAGGAAAGAAAATACAAACCATTTGCCAGCCGCAATTTCGCTATGTAGTATATTCATAGTTATAAACTATGAATATACAGAGAAAACATGTATTATACAGTCATTATACAATATAGTAAAATAAACATATAAGTTGACGTATCGAAAAAATATAAAGTATAAACGGCGTGTTACTAAGTAATAACCGTTATAAAGAAGAGAAAAAAGCAAGGCATACCTTTAAAAATGAATATATGCTATAATAAAAGACTATTTTTCTGTCGAGAAAATATGAGGAAATGAGACACGGCGCCAATTGAAATTCCTTATATTGTGTACTCTAAATCAACAGTTTTTTTGTATTGTACGAAAGGAGAAAGAGAGAATGGACGAAGAAAAAGGAGTGAAACAGGAACCTGCCGCCAATACGCCCCAGGCAAGTCAGGTAGTAAAACCGAACGGACTGGCTTTGGTTCCGTTCCTGGTATTTGTCATAGTCTATTTGGGCAGCGGCATTATTTTAGATATGAGCGGTATGGAAATGGCCTTTTACCAGTTCCCGGCTCCTTTGGCGGCAGCCATTGGCGCCATAGCGGCCTTTATCCTCATTCGGGGATCTTTTGAAGAAAAGTTTGAAACCTTTGTACGCGGCTGTGGTGATTCCAATATCATCATCATGTGCGTCATTTACCTCTTAGCCGGCGGCTTTGCCGCTACGTGTAAGGCCATGGGCGGCATCGACTCGACGGTCAATCTGGGTCTTACGTATATTCCGCCTGAATATTTGGCAGCCGGCGTATTCGTCATTTCCGGCTTCATCGCTACGGCTACGGGCACCTCTGTAGGCAGTGCCGCAGCGGTTGGCCCCATTGCCATTGCCGTCGCCGAAAAGGCCGGTATTTCGATGCCCCTCATGATGGGCTGTGTCATGGGCGGTATCATGCTGGGCGATAATTTGTCCATCATTTCCGATACGACCATTGCTTCTACGCGCACGCAGGGCTGCGCTATGAAGGACAAGTTCCGCCTGAATTTCTGGCTGACCCTGGTCCCGGCTGTTTTGACGGTCGTCCTGTTGATTTTCTTTGGCGGTTCGGAAACGGCAGTCAGCACAGGGGAACATCCCTTTACACTGGTTAAGGTATTGCCCTACATCGTCGTCCTCGTCACGGCCGTAGCCGGCGCCAATGTCTTCCTCGTCCTCTTCGGCGGTATCCTCCTGGCCGGTGGTATCGGCATCGTCTATGGCGACTTGTCCATCCTGACCTTTGCCCAGGCTGTGTACCAGGGCTTCCTGGGGATGACGGATATTTTCTTCCTCTCCCTCATTACAGGCGGCCTGGCTGCCATGGTCAATAAGGCCGGCGGCATTTCCTTCCTCCTGGTCAATATCCAGAAGTTTATCAAAGGAAAGAATTCGGCCGAGCTGGGGATTTCTGCACTGGTTTCTATTACGGACCTGGCAACGGCTAATAACACGGTTTCGATCATCATCAACGGCGAAGTGGCCAAGCGCATTTGCTACACCTTCCACGTCGATCCCCGCCGCAGCGCAGCGCTTCTGAGTACCTTTTCGTCTATCTTCCAGGGCCTCATCCCCTATGGGGCACAGATGCTGATTTTGACCAGCTTTGCCAGCGGCCGCGTTTCGCCGCTCCAGGTATTGCCCTATTGCTGGTTTATCTATCTCTTAGGTATTTCGGCCATCGTTTCCGTCTTCATTCCCTTCTCAGACGGTTTTATCCGCAAAGATCCTTGGGATTACGATATGAAGCGGCCCAAGAGCCAGGCCATGGATGGCGATAGTATTCCCGAAATTTAGCATTACGTATAGAGAAAATCCCCTGCCCTGGTGGCGGGGGATTCGTTTTTTTTAGGCCGGACAAAAAGCAGGCCCGTCAGGACGCTCTGTCCCGGCGGGCCTTTTTGCATGAAAGAGGGATCACACATGGCCTGCATTGAGGCGATGTGCTGTCAAGGTCTTTTGCACTTGTTCGATATAATTGCGCGCTTCCGGCGAAAGGGAGGCGTTATCCGACTTGATCCAGCCGACACACATAATGTCCAAGGGATTTTTTAAAGGAATGGCAGTAAACTGGTCGTTCAGGGAATGGAAGAGAATGCCTGTACCGACGGTATAGGCGTCTGTTTCCTTGATGATGCTGAATAAGGTCGACCGGTCGGTTACGTGGATCATGCGCTGCGGTTTAATGTCGGGCATGACGATTTCTTCGGAAAACTGGTACGTATCCTCGCCTTGGGTATACTGGACATACGGGTATGGGTTTAATTGTTCCAAAGATAAGGTCTTATATTTGGCCAAGGGATGATCTGCCTTCAAAAAGACTGCCGGAGGATAGGAAAAGAGCTCCGTAAAGGACAGGCCGTTGCGGCGCAGCGTCCGGGTCATAAACTTGCGGGTCATATTGGAGATGAAAATAAGGCCGATTTCACTGCGGCGCATCATGACGTCCTTCAATACCTGGGACGTCCGTTCTTCCCGGAGGGTTACGTCATACGTCGAGCCCGGTACCATTTCTGCTAAGTACGACGTCAGGGCGTCGACGGCAAACATGTAGTGCTGTGAAGAAATGGAAAGGCGTACCTTGTTGGCATCCTGCTCGGCATCATCCAAATGAAAATGGTCGCGAAGCGAAGCGGCATCTTCGATAATGTGGGTAGCGTGGTTGAGAAATTCCAGGCCGTCCGGCGTAAAGGAAATGCCGTGGCGGTTCCGTTCGAGGAGGGTGATGTGAAATTCCTTTTCTACTTCCCGGATGGCGGTACTCAGGCTCGGCTGGGAAATAAACAGGGCCTGTGCCGTAGCAGAAATCGAGGTGTGCTTCGATAATTCGACAATGTAACGAAGCTGTTGTAACGTCATAATAAAATCCCTTTCTTATATATATATACAGACTATGCGGATGTATTAGTTATACTTTATATCGATAAGTGTTTGACTTATGTTGCTTCTATTTTAACAGAGAAATAATAAAAAATAAAGAGTATAAATAACAAAAGTAAATTTACCCGCATGATTTGTTATATAAAGAAAGATGTGCCAACTTATTATATCTATAGAATGCATGTATACAAGACTGGAGACACAAAAAAACCTCCCTGTGAGAGGAGGTTTTTTCATCCCTTGTCCCGGCCGGAGCAAAGGGCCGGCACGCGTGTTGGTACGGCCCTAACGTGGCGTTTAGGGCTGCCTGCAGAGGTCTCTATGCTATTCTTCAATGCCTACGCGGGCGGCAATTCCCTTGTCGAAGGGGTGCTTGCGCTTACAGATTTCTGATACGTAATCGGCCTGGTCCAAGAGGGCCTGCGAGGGATTGCGGCCGGTCATGACGACTTCCAGCTTTTTGGGCTTGTTTTGGAGAAACCGGAGGACTTCCTTTTCATCCAAAAGGCCGAGGGAACAGGTACCGAGTATTTCGTCGAGGACGAGCAGGTCTGGCGCATCGCGGCGGACGCGGTCCTGTATTTCCTGAAAGAGACGGCCCTGCATGGCCTTGGCAGCAGCCAGTTCATCCGGGGTCATTTGGAAGGTGAATTTTTCACAGCCCTTGCCGCGCAGCACGGCGATGGTCGGGATGCGCGATAACGAAACGAGCTCGCCTGTCTTCCGTTCTTTCAGGAATTGGGCGAAGAGTACGCGGCCGCCGTGGCCGGCGCAGCGGATGGCCAGGCCCAGGGCTGCCGTCGTTTTGCCCTTGCCGTCACCACAGTAAATATGAATGAGTCCAGTATCCATAGGAGAACCTCCTTTGTCTTTTGCCTCTAGTATAGCATGCCTGAAGCCGTCGTGCACGGAGGGAAAAAGAGGGACCAGTCACACATTTATTGATAACTAAACCTGTAAAAAACAAGTAAAAAAAGGAAATGTTGTGCCCGTTTTACGTTTTACCGGAAAAATCATGCCTTGACAAAGCCTGCCAACCTGGTGTATCATGCACTCAACAATTACAAATCGTCCACAAACCTTTGAGGCGGAGATAAAAACGATGACATGTGCGTACAGAGAGCCGGGGCGCTGAGAGCCGGCCGCAAACAGCTCGTTAAATGGACCGCTGAGGGCGCAGTGAAAAGCTTCGGCTGAGTATTCTGCGACGTAGGGGCATACGTCAGTTGCCGGGAATATGTTGGTATTCCGTCGAGCGCAGGAGTCAAATCCTGAAACAAGGTGGCACCGCGGTATCGGTATAGCTGTAGCTAAGATAACCGTCCTTGACAAACTCTATTGTCATGGGCGGTTTTTTTGTTGTCCTAATAGGAGGCAGCTATGGAAAATCTTTCCTTACATGAAATAAAACAATACGCCGGCACGTATACGCTCGTACCGCTGTGCCGCACCTTATATGCCGATCTGCGTACGCCCTTGGAAGTCCTGCGGCTCGTACGGACGCTGACGAAGCACTGCTATTTGCTGGAAAGCATGGAAGATACAGACCGCTGGGGCCGTTACACCTTCATCGGGTACGATCCGGCTCTGGGCCTGAGCTGCAAGAACGGCGTCGTCCGCTTTACGGGCGAACGGGAAGAAACGATCCGGACGGATACGCCGCAGGATCTGATCCGCCAGGTCGTAGAGGCCAACCGGGCGCCCCGCCTGAAAGGGCTGCCGCCCTTCGTCGGCGGCCTGGTCGGGTACTTTGCGTACGACTTCATCCAATATGCCGAGCCGTCTTTGCAGCTCAGGGCGGAAGACGATGCCGGCTTTAACGATTTCGACCTCATGCTTTTTCACAAGGTCATCGTCTTCGATCACCTGAAGCAAAAGCTTTTCCTCATCGTCAACGTACGGCCCGATCAGGCAGACATAGCCTATGACCAGGCCCTGGCAGAGCTGGACCGCATGGAAGCCCTGCTCCACGAAGGGCAGCCGGCCCGGCCGGAGCCGTTACAGCTGGACGGTGACTTTGAGGCTCTCTTTTCCAAAAACGACTACTGCCGCATGGTAGAAAAAGGGAAGACACACATTGTCGAAGGCGATATTTTCCAGGTTGTCCTGTCAAACCGCATGTCCGTCAAGGCCACAGGCAGCCTGCTCGATACGTACCGCGTCCTTAGGACCTTAAATCCGTCGCCGTACATGTTTTATTTCTCCGGCGATGATATCGAAATGGCCGGTGCGTCACCGGAAACGCTGACCCGCCTGGAAGACGGCAGCTTATTTACCTTTCCCCTGGCAGGCTCGCGGCCCCGGGGCAAGACGCGGGCTGAGGACCAGGCCCTGGAAGCGGATTTGCTCCACAATACGAAGGAGCTGGCTGAGCACAATATGCTCGTCGATCTGGGCCGTAACGACTTGGGCCGCATTAGCCGCATCGGCTCGGTCCACGTGGAAGAATATTTGAACGTCCTGCGTTTTTCTCATATTATGCACCTCGGCTCTACCGTACGCGGCCAGATACGGGAAGATAAAAGTGCCGTCGACGCCATTCTTTCCGTCTTGCCGGCAGGGACGCTCTCAGGCGCACCGAAAATCCGGGCCTGCCAGATCATCGACGAGCTGGAAGGCCATAAGCGGGGCATTTACGGCGGCGCCATTGGCTACATCGATTTTACGGGCAATATGGATTGCTGCATCGGCATCCGCCTGGCGTATAAGAAAAAAGACCGCCTCTATGTGTGCTCCGGCGCCGGCATCGTAGCCGACAGTATACCGGAGCAGGAATACCAGGAATGTATTAACAAGGCTAAGGCCGTTATCCTGGCCATCAGGCAGGCTGAAGGAGGGATAGACGCATGACCATACTCATCGATAATTACGACAGTTTTACATACAATTTGTACCAGCTTTTGGGACTCTTTGATGACGTACAGACCATCCGCAACGATGCCGTCACCTTAGAGGAACTGGAAGCGCTGCAGCCGGACCGCATCGTCCTTTCACCGGGCCCGGGACGGCCGGCAGACGCAGGGATTTGCGAAGCCGTGATCCGTCACTTTTCCGGCCGCGTGCCGATTCTCGGTGTCTGCCTGGGCCATCAGGCCATTTGCGAGGTCGCCGGCGGCACCATTACGTACGCCAGGGAATTGATGCATGGCAAGCAGTCCGTCGTGCAGCTGGCCGAAGGGGAACCCCTTTTCCGGGGGCTCGGCCGCGAAACCGATGTGGGGCGCTATCATTCCTTAGCCGTCGATACGGCACACTTTCCGGAAAGCCTGCACGTCCTGGCACGGACGCAGGACGGCGAAGTCATGGCTGTCCGCTACGGCCAGGCGCCTGTATACGGCCTGCAGTTTCATCCCGAATCGATCCTGACACCACAGGGTCCGGTAATGATCGAAAATTTCATGCACATGACCTGTTAAGAAGAAATAGTAGTGTAATAGTAGCAGAGGAGGCTATACCATGATTAGAGAAGCAACGGCAAAACTCATGAATCATCAGGATTTGACGCAGGAAGAAACCTGCACGGTTATAGACGAAATGATGGATGGGAAGACGACGCCTGTACAAACGGCGGCCTTCCTGACGGCTCTTCAGTGCAAGAAGGCGACGATAACGGAAATCCTGGCCTGTGCCACATCCATGCGCAACCATGCGACGCCCTTAGATGCCGGCCAGGGACTCCTGGAAATCGTTGGCACCGGCGGCGATCACTCTAATTCCTTTAATATTTCGACGACGAGCAGCTTCGTCTGCGCTGCCGGCGGCTGCCGCGTAGCCAAGCATGGCAACCGGGCTGCGTCGTCACGGAGCGGCGCTGCGGATGTACTGGAAGCCTTGGGCGTACACCTGGGTGCAGGACCGGAAGAATGCTTGCGGCATATGAACCACGCCGGCTTTTGTTTCCTCTTTGCCCAGACCTATCACAAGGCCATGAAGCACGTCGGCCCTGTACGCAAGGAAATGGGCCAGGCGACGGTCTTTAACCTCTTAGGGCCGCTGACCAATCCGGCCAGGGCCGATCACCAGGTGTTAGGCGTATACGCTGCCGATCTGGTCGAACCTATGGCCCACGTCCTGCACGGGTTGGGTGTACAGCGCGGTCTCTCCGTATATGGTACAGACGGCTTTGATGAAATTTCGGCATCCGCGCCGACGCTGGTCTGTGAATTTAAGGGCGATACGTTTACGACGTATACGATTACGCCGGAACAATTCGGCCTCACGCGCGGCACTAAGGAAGAACTCGTCGGTGGTACGCCAAGGGAAAATGCAGCCATTACGCGCGGCATTTTAAGCGGCCGGATCCGTGGTACCAAGCGTAACGCCGTCTTGCTGAACGCCGGCGCCGGCTTGTACGTTGCCGGCCGGACGGCGACGCTGGCTGATGGCGTTGCCTTAGCGGCAGCCCTTATCGATAGCGGCAAGGCACTGGCCTCCCTGGACCAATACGTTGCCCTGAGTCAGGGGGCCTGAGGCCATGATTCTGACAGAGATTACCCGGTCTGTGACGGCCAGGCTGGCAGAGGATCAACGGCACGTATCCCTGGCCGATATGAAAGCGGCAGCCCTGGCCCGGCCGGCACCGGAGGAGTTTCCCTTTGAACGGGCCTTGGCTGGCCGGTCTATGTCCTTTATCTGCGAGGTCAAAAAGGCATCGCCGTCGAAGGGCGTCATTGTCACAGATTTCCCGTATGTGGACATTGCCAGGGAGTATGAAGCGGCCGGTGCGGCAGCCATTTCCTGCCTGACCGAACGCGATTACTTTCAAGGCCACGTCCGCTATTTGAAGGACATTTCCCGGGCCGTTACGGTGCCGGTCCTGCGGAAGGATTTTATCGTCTCTCCCTACCAGATTTATGAAGCCCGCGCCTGTGGCGCCGCGGCCATCCTGCTCATCTGTGCCATCCTGACGGATGAACAGCTGGCAGCGTACTTCACGTTGGCCGATTCCCTGGGCCTTTCCGTTCTCGTAGAAGCCCACGACGCTGACGAAGTACGGCGGGCCCGCCAGTGCGGCGCCCGGGTCATTGGCGTCAATAACCGGAATCTGAAGGACTTTACAGTGTCATTAGACACGAGCTGCCGCCTGCGGGAACTCGTGCCGCCAGAGGTGCTCTTCGTCGCCGAAAGCGGCATCTGCACGCGGGATCATGTAGCCCGCCTGGAAGCCCACGGCGTCGACGCCGTCCTGATCGGCGAAACGCTCATGCGGGCAGCCGATAAAGGGCAGATGCTGGCGACACTGGCAGGTGACCAGCCATGACCAAGGTTAAGCTGTGCGGCCTGCGCCGGCCCTGCGATATGGCCTGGGCCAATGAGTTCCGCCCGGATTACGTAGGCTTCGTCTTTGCCGGCAAAAAACGCCGCGTCAGTCCGGAAGAAGCGTTGCGGCTGCGGCTCCTCTTGGATCCGCTCATTCCGGCTATCGGCGTCTTTCAAAATGAAGACCCAGGCCTCATTCGCCGCCTCGTCGCAACGGGCGTTATTCAAGCTATACAGCTTCATGGTGGCGAAGATGACGCCTATGTAACGTCCCTTAAGAGGCAAGTACAGGTGCCGCTCATCCAGGCCGTGGCCATTGCTTCCGCTGCGGACGTACAGCGGGCAGCGGCCAGCCGGGCCGATTACATCCTGCTCGATCATGGGACAGGTGGCAGCGGCCAGACCTTTGACTGGCACCTGGCAAAACAGCTGACACGGCCGTACTTTCTGGCCGGCGGCCTGAACTGCCAGAATATCAAGGCAGCCCTGGCCTTAGAGCCCTTTGTTGTCGACGTAAGCAGCGGTATCGAAACGAACGGCGTGAAGGATTATGAAAAAATACGGGCATTTATGCAGTACATACATGAGGAGGATATGCTATGACAACTGGAAGATTCGGCCCCTTTGGCGGCCAATACATACCGGAAACACTGATGAACGAAATCCACCGCCTGGAAGCGGCGTATAACCACTATAAAGCGGATCCTGATTTTCAGGCAGAACTGAAGGATTTGCTCGATAATTACGCAAACCGGCCTTCACTGCTCTATTATGCCGGCAAGATGACGGAAGACCTGGGCGGCGCCAAGATCTATTTAAAGCGCGAAGACCTGAACCATACAGGTGCCCACAAGATTAATAATGCCCTGGGCCAGTGCCTCTTAGCCAAAAAGATGGGCAAGACCCGGGTTATCGCCGAAACCGGTGCCGGCCAGCACGGCGTAGCGACGGCGACGGCGGCAGCCTTCCTGGGCCTTGAATGTGAGGTATTCATGGGCGAAGAGGATACGATCCGCCAGGCTCTCAACGTATACCGTATGGAACTCCTGGGCGCGAAGGTACACGCTGTGACTTCGGGCTCGCGCGTTCTCAAGGATGCCGTCAACGAAGCCATGCGCGAATGGGTCAGCCGCGTGAGCGATACGCACTACGTCATCGGTTCGGCTATGGGGCCGCATCCCTTCCCGACTATGGTCCGTGATTTCCAGGCTGTCATCAGTGAAGAAGCGAGAAAGCAGATCCTCGAACGGGAAGGCAAGCTGCCGGCAGCGGTCTTGGCCTGTGTGGGCGGTGGTTCCAATGCCATTGGCATGTTCTATCACTTTATTCCCGATACAGGTGTCCGCCTCATTGGCAGTGAAGCAGCTGGCCGGGGCATCGACACGCTCGAACATGCAGCGACCATTGCCAAAGGCAAGGTAGGCATCTTCCACGGTATGAAATCGATCTTTTGCCAAAACGATGACGGCCAGATCGACCAGGTCTATTCCATTTCTGCCGGCCTCGATTACCCCGGCATCGGACCGGAACACGCGTACCTGCACGACATTGGCAGGGCTGAATACGTACCGGTCAAGGATGATGAAGCTGTAGCGGCCTTTGAATACCTGGCCCGTACAGAAGGCATCATTTGTGCCATTGAAAGCGCTCACGCCGTCTATACGGCCATGCAGGTAGCGCCGCAGCTCAGCAAGGACGACAGCATTATCGTCTGCCTGTCCGGACGGGGCGATAAAGACGTAGCAGCCATTGCCAGATACAGAGGGAGGGATATCCATGAGTAACATAAAAAATGCCTTTGCAGGCGGTAAAGCCTTTATCGGCTTTTTGACGGCCGGTGATCCGACCTTAGAAAAGAGCCGCGAATATATACTGACCATGGAAAAGGCCGGTGCTGATTTGGTGGAAATCGGCATTCCCTTTTCCGATCCCATTGCCGAAGGACCTGTCATTCAGGAAGCAGACCTGCGGGCCCTGGCCGGTCACACGACGGTAGAAGATGTATTCCGTCTCGTTGAAGCGGTGCGGCAGACGTCGCAAATCCCGCTGGTCTTCCTGACCTATTTGAATCCGGTCTATCATTATGGGGCAGAAGCCTTCTTCGCCCGCTGTGAAAAGGCCGGTCTTGATGGCATTATCATTCCGGACATGCCCTTGGAAGAACGGGACGAATGTGCCGGTGCTGCCAAACGGCACGGTGTCGATATTATCTCTATGATTGCGCCGACGTCCCGCGACCGGATTGCGGATATTGCCCGTGTAGGCGAAGGCTTCCTTTACGTCGTATCGTCCCTGGGTGTTACGGGCACGCGCGATACGATCAATACGGATCTCAAGGAAATCATCGATACAGTCCGCAGCGTGACGGACGTACCGGCTGCCGTAGGTTTTGGCATCAATACGCCGGAACAGGCTGAAAAAATCGCCGCTGTCGCCGACGGTGTCATCGTCGGCAGTGCCATCGTCAAGCTTATTGCCAAGTACGGCACAGAAGCGGCCGGACCTATTTATGACTACGTAAAGGCCATGAAAGAAGCCGCCCTGAGAGGCGGCAAATAAAAAAGGAAGGTCCTTCCCGTGGGGGAGAAGGGCCTTCCTTTTTTTAAGAAAAACCGGCAGACACTAGACAAATGCCTGCCGGTTACGTACTAGATTCAATTGTTTCTTTTCTGGTTCTGATATCTTTTACCTCGTTAACGTGCGATACGAACAAGAAATACATATTCGGTTACGCTTACAAATGAACCACATCAGCTTGTATATGTAAACGAAGATGTTTAGGTGATACTTTGTAAACCTGTACAGTGTAAACACGATTCTTCGTATCCATGCTTTCTGCCTTGACCTTCACCGCCGGTTAGTATCGGTTCTCGTTATTCTCACGTGCGGTATTGCTGGTTACAGTTCTATCGTCGTTGCCCCAGGTCGGAGTGGTAAGTCAGAGCACTGTACGGCTCAACGGCAAATGACAGTCCAACGAATCACTGTGAGCATTCTTTCCACCGGCTACGTGCCGTCTCGTTCCGTTTCTCCTTAATACGGATACGGTTACTATCATTTCTTCACAGCTGTCAAACTCTGCCATGCCGTCCTGATTCTCTGAACCCATTGGACTCACCCCTTTCTATTTCTTGTCTATATTATACCACAATATATTCCGTTTGTCATAGAAAAATCGTAATATTTTAATGTATAGACTTGATAAAAAGTAATATAGTAAAGGAAAAAGACTTATTAATATTACATAAATGCATAATAAAGATGCTTTTTACACATTTCCAATGTAGACGTGTTTTAAATATGCTGCCGCAATGGCCTGTAATGTTTGCAGTGTGGCTACCGGTGTAGGCGCTTCGGTCATGTGGTAGCGCGGGAAATAGCGTGTAATATGCAAGGGAATATCCGGGCGCAGTGACGAGAGCCAGGCCGCCAGGTTATCCATGTCGCCAGGGTCATCGTTCAGGCCGGGAATGATGAGGCACGTCACTTCTACGTGCTGGTGTGCCGCTGCCGTGCGGATCGTTTCCTTTACCGGTTCCAGCGTGCCCTGGCAGTAATGGCGGTACGTCGCGTCGTTCCAGGCCTTGAGGTCGATGTTCCAGGCATCGATGAAAGGCAGGAGCTCCGCTAAGGGCTCTTTTTCTATGTAGCCGTTGGTGACCATGACGTTGACCATGCCGGCAGACTGGATGAGCGGCGCCGTATGGCGGATGAATTCGTACCACGTGCAGGGTTCGTTGTAGGTCCAGGCAACCCCTATATTGCCGGCCTCCCGGAGGCTCACAGCCGTGCGGTATACGGATTCGGGCGTAATGGTTTCACAGACGGGAATGGCCTGGGAAATTTGCCAGTTCTGGCACCAAGGGCAGGCTAGATTACAGCCGGGAGATCCGAGGGAGAGAATCTGCGTGCCCGGGTGAAAATGGCGTAAGGGCTTTTTTTCAATAGGATCTAAGGCTGCCGAGGCACACTGGCCATACGTGAGCAGCGTCAGTGTGCCGTCTGCGTTGCGGCGCGTATGACATTTGCCCGTGCGGCCAGGCGGAATCAGGCAGTGATGCGGGCAGAGCAGGCAGCGGACGCTGCCTGCATCTTCCTTTTGGTAATACATTGCTTCCATGGCCAGGCCTCCTCAGGTATACCGCGTAACGGTAAAGCGGTATAGGTCAGGATGTACCTGTGGCGGAATACCCGCCTTTTCTTTGGCAATGTCGATTTGCTGTTCCACTGTGTCGACGCCTTCGAGGTCGGGCAACAGGAGGCCTGTGCGGGCGTGGCTCATGACGATGACACCGTATTTCTTCGGGTCCAGGTCGGCAGGCGACGAAACGGCCTCCGGTTCGCCCAGGATGTCGACGGAAATGGAGAGATCGTCCAGCTCTTCCGGGCGGACCGGATAAAAGCGGGGATCCCGCGTCGCCGCCGAGACGGCGTTGTGAATGATTTCGCCGGCAATGTTCATCTGCATGGGCAGGAAGGTGCCGATGCAGCCACGCAGGGCAGAGTCCTTGTGCAGGGATACGAAGGCGCCGGCCCGGTCGGTCAGCTCTTCCGGTATATCCCGCGGTACGGACATGATGGCGTGATGGGTAAAGTAATAGGAAATACTCTGCCGGGCCAGGCGCACACGGATATCCGGGATGGCACTGTCGGCGACGTGATCGGCGTCACTTTCGTTGAGGTAGAGGACGACACCGTAGCCGACGCCAAAGGGGCCTTCGTAGGAAAAGACCGGCATGGACGGATGCATGCAGCGCAGGGCACCGAAGAGAAAATACACAGAAGGCAGGCCGCACATGGCCGCTTCTTCAATGAGGCTCGCAGGCATGGCGCGGATGCCGCTCAAATCCTGACGGCGCAGGCCTTCCATGACGGTCTGGTCGAAGATCGCACCGGACGGGGAGTAGCCGTTAGGCGCTTCCGGAAGCAGGCAGTGCGACAGGTCGCCTGAGGCGATGATGCCAATGCGCCGGCCTGTGCGGGCGGCAGCCTGAATGACGAGGGAGCCTAAGGCAAACATGGTGCTATAGTCATCAAAGCACGGCGAGAGCAGGACGATGGAGCCGGTAAAGCCGGCCTGGCGCAGATAGTACAGGGGAACGAAGGCGCCCTGGTCGAGGTGCAGGGGATGGCCGTATTTTTCGCCCCATTCCGGATCGATACGGCAGAGCGAGGCCTTTCCTTCAGCTTGCCGCAGGATTTCCTCGGCCAGCTCCATATCCGTATTCATGCTCATCTTGAGCTCCGGATAGCCGAAGCGGCCTAAGTCGCCGTGCAGGACCGGTGCCGTATACAAGGCGGCAGTGTTGGAAAAAATATAATTATGCGGCGAAACGATCACCAGTGTTTCCGGACTGCGCGCCAGCAAGAGCTCCGCTGCGTCAGTGACGGATTCGACGGTGGTTTGCATCTTTTGCAGCTCTGCGCCGCCGATTTCCGGCAGCATAATGGGCGGATGGGGCAAAAGGGCAGCGCCGACACAGGTAGTATCCATAACGGTGTACCTCCTCCAAAGAGAAAATGAAACGATATATTCACTTTCTATTGTACACCATTTTTGTGAGAAAAAGCAGTAGCTTTGCCAGGCAGACACAGCAAAAAAGGACGCTGCCGGGCAACGTCCTTTTTCGTGTTCATATTAGTATTCTGTGTCTTCCATGAGGCTGGTCTTGCCGAAGCGCGTGACTAAATCCTTGCGCTGCATTTTCCAGCTCGGCGAAGCGATGCTCATGGACGGGTCGTAGTTGGGCGACTGCATGTTGAGGATGCCGCAGATGAATTCGTATTCCAGGTCGTTCGTGAAATACATGTCCTTGTGGGCCTTGACGACTTGGGCGATTTCCGGGTTGCGCGCCAAGTAGCCATCGGAGAGATAGCAGAACATGGGAATGCGCAGGACCTTGAAGCTGGCCCCGTCAGGCTGGCGGGCAATGTCCGGGTCGGAGCCGTGGTCGGAGAAGTAAATCATGGCGTCGAGGTGCAGGTTTTCTTTGGCATAGTCGTAAATCTGCTGCAAAATCCAGTCCGTGTAGAGGACCGTATTGTCGAAGTCGGCTTCCTGGTTGATCTTGCCGTCGTTAAATACCTGGAATTCCGCCGGATAGCGGTTGCGGTATTCAATATGGCTGCCCATGATGTGCAGGACGACGAAGTTCTTTTCGTTGGGATTTACCTTGCTCAGGAACTGTAAGAGCGAGCCGTCGTACGTAGCTTCCTTCAGGTCGCGGTCGACCCATTCGGAAACGTCTGCCGTGTTGGCGACGAGTGTAATAGGCGTATCGGCGACGCCGACAGAACCCTGGTTGCTGAACCAGTACGTCTTGTAGCCAGCTTTTTTGGCCATGTCAATAATAGAAATAGACTGATTAAACTGCTTGTCGTTGTAGAAATTGGCTTCCGTCAGGGCGTGTTCCAGGACGGGGACCGTGTACCAGACACAAGAGTACGCATTGGTGAAGAGCGTAAAATGAGGATCTTCCTTTGCCGCTGTAAGCCACGGCGTATTCGGTACGTGATTCGGATTGTAGGCGTTCATGAGGGTCCGCGTTTCCGATTCGCCAATGACGACGATGACCGTGTTGGGGTACTCGGCCGGATTAAGCTGTACGGCCTGGAGAGCGTTGTATTTGCTCGTGTGGTTCTTGGCATACAGGGCGGACCGTTCCATATAATCGTGCGTATCGAGGAAGGTGCGGATAGGGAAGCACTGCGGGAAAATTTCTTCCCCTAAGGCGCCGAGAGACGGCAGGATAATGAACAGGGAAAGAATGGGCAGGAGCTTTACCGAAAGCGTTGTCTTTGTCAGGGGCTTTTGCCGGACCTGGCAAAAATAAAAGATGGCCGGTATAGCCAAAATGACAAGGGTGCAGATAACGAGATTAAAGAACCCTAAGGAGTGGAGGTATTCCAATGTTTCTGCCGGGCCGGTCTGGAAAATGATGAGGGCCCCTGACGTAGTGATGCTGGAATGATACATATAGAAGTAGCCCCACTGCAGGAGAATGACGAAGAGAGACAGAAACTGAACGACCATCATGATGGCAGCGCCGATCTTCGGCCGCACGCAAAGGCGCAGGGCCATGGAGAGGCAGAAGAGAATGGCAAAGCCGTAGAGGCCGACGTAAATATCGTAGATATTATTTAAGTAGACCGTCGAACCGTTGAGTAAGGTATTGTAGCTCAGTACCGGCCCCGTGACGATCCAGGAAATGCCAATGAAGGCATTGGGCAAAATTGCTGAAAGCGAGAGATGCTTCCAATAGAGTGCCAGGGAAAGCGTCACGACGCCGACGGCCGGAATGAGACCGTAGGTCATGGCCTGAATATTGTCCTGGCCCAGACCCAGGGAAACGAGGAGCTGCCACTGGAAACACAAGGCGTAAATGACGCCGAAAATGCAAAGGAGATAAAATACGCGCCGCCAGTTGATTTGTTGTACGAGCGAAAGCGCCAAGTGGAGTGCCGTCCCGTCGGGAGCACTGTTTTTGTGAAATAACTGCATGACGTGTAACGCTGCCTTTCTAGTAATGTCAAAGGAAAGAATAGTTTTTGTAAAGCTTCTGCAAAACAGATTACATCCAGTCTATTATACATCAATCAATGGTCAATACATAGTCAATAAAGAGAAATATTCGCGGTATCAGGTCTTTTTCTGCCCGGCGGGGCTGAGAAGGCCTTTTTTCTATAACACCATGAGGCTTCTATAAAAAGAACTGCTGCCAAGGAGGCCGGGAAGAGGCATAAAATGGCCTTGGAGGAAAAAACTTCAAAAAAAATAAAAAAGTTTGCAAAAAAGACTTGCCAAACCTGAAATCACATGGTAGAATTGTTCTTGTTCGAGGCACTGAACGCCTCGGCAGGAAGTGGGAAATGGCCCCGTGGTGTAGCGGTTTAACATGTCGCCCTGTCACGGCGAAGATCGTCAGTTCAAATCTGATCGGGGTCGCCATTTTTTTGCTCAGGTAGCTCAGTCGGTAGAGCAGGGGACTGAAAATCCCCGTGTCGGCGGTTCAATTCCGTCCCTGAGCACCAAATCAATTTCATATGCGGTTGTGGCGGAATGGCAGACGCGCTACTTTGAGGGGGTAGTGAACGTAAGTTCATATGGGTTCAAGTCCCATCAACCGCACCAAAACAGAAACCGGAATCCGGATAGGGATTTCGGTTTTTTTCTAGCTTCCGGGAAATAGATAATTGAATACCTGTTGACAAGCAGCCGCGGCGGATGTATAATGCAGATGTAAGGAACGACAGATAATTGAATACCCGTTTTAAATCAAGGAGGTAACACATATGACACAGACAGAAGCACAAAGAAAAATCGATACCATTGCCAAACGCTTCAAACAGAAGAAAGAAGACCAGGTCAAGTTCGTCTTTGCCTCGTCTATCCTGATTCTGGCAGACACGGAATTTTTCAAGGAATGGATCAATCGGACAGCCGATGCACGACTCCTGGAAAAGGCATACAAGGAAAAAGGCCTCTTTACGGGAGAACAGCGGCGCTTCCTCTTTCGGGACTGCCTGAAGAGCGCCTACGCCGGCGGCGCCTTTGAACTCTACGAGCTGTACCTGGCCTTTGCCGACGATCTGGAACCACTGAAGGAAATCGTCGCAGCCTATACGGAACCTACGCGGCGCTCCAAGACCTTTAGCCCCGGCCTCAATGAACTGGCCCTGCGCATTCTGGGCCGGGCCAGTAGCGGTGCCGGGGACTTCGTCGAATATTGCTGCGGCGACGCCACGGCCCTGAGCGGCGCCTATATGCGCGGTCTGGCCCAGCACTATTACGGCCAGGACAGGGACGATTTCAAGACGGACATCATCGCCGCCTTGAAACGAAAAGCCCTGCACGCAGAAGACGCCATGACCATCACCAATGGCGACGTCCTCACCGAACCGGCCTGCCTGGGCGCCCATGACCTGATCTTTGCCAGCTTCCCCCTGGGCAGCATGCGCCATCAGCAGGACGGTATGCCTGCAGGCACGCACTATACGGGCATTCTGGACGCAACGGACGCAGAAAAAAAGTGCTTGGACACCGAATGGAAATTCGTCCATATCCTCCTCAATTCCCTCAGCGAAAAAGGCAAAGCCGTCGCCATTATGAGCGCCAGCCTGCTCGCTTCCGAAGAGGACGCGCCCATCAGACAGCGCCTCATAGAAGATGGCAAAATAGAAACGGTCATTCTCTTTGGCAATGACGTCTTCACGACGAGCCGCACAGCCGTAGCCATGGTCGTATTCAGCAATGGCAACCAGACGCCGCGCATCCTCGATACGCGTGACACGATGCTGACCAAGACCCGCAGCCAGGAAATCTCTCTCAGGGCTATTGGAGACATAGAAAGCCGTTATCAGGACATGTGGCATGCAACAAGACACTGCCAGATGCCGACAAAAATGGAACTGGCAGAACACGCGTACAGCCTCAGCTTCCCGGACTACATAGACCCCCTGCAGTCCGTACCGGCAGAAGCGAAAATGCCCTTGGGCAGTTTGGCCGACATTACACGCGGCATTAGCGTGAAACGCATCAACGTAGATAAAGACCAGGCCAATTGCTACCTCGTACGCGTACTCCATATCACAGATGGTCACGTCCGGGTCGGCCTCAGAGCCTGCGAGGACCTGAAAAAACCCTATCCCATCGCGCCCGGTGACGTCCTCCTGGCCGGCCGGGGCACCCAAATCAAAGCCGCCATTGTCGAAAAGGACTACGACCTGCCCGTCCTGGCCGACAACAATGTCCTCGTCATCCGGCCAAAATCCCCACGCCTGAACAGCACCTACCTCACAGCCCTATTGAATAGCCACCTGGGCAAGGAACTCATGCAGACATTGCAAGTCGGAGGCGACGCTGTACTGAGCATTTCCCCGGGCAAACTGCGGAAACTCGTCATCCCCGTCCCCGACCGGGACATACAAGAAAAAATGGCCGCTGAATACACTGCCGCTGATAAAGAAGTACAAGCAGCGCGGACTCAGCTATGGCAAAAACTACATGACCGGGATCAGATCATTTCTAACTATATCGAAATAGAGTGAAAAGGAGACGAATAATATGAACGAAAAGAAAAAATGCCAAATGGAAGATGCCTTATTCCTGGCAGTAGCCGCCTACATCGAAGCCAAAGAACGACCGGAAAGTCAAAGGTCCATCGATATCCGTTATATCGCCCTCAAGGACACCTTTGCCGATGTCAACGCCTATCGCAAGAAATGCTGGGAAGAACAACAAAAACGTGGAGCCGGGCAATCCGTATAGTCAGGGAGCCTGGCGATACGATAGTCAATTCCTGTACAGAAGCCCTCTGGCAGCGCCTTTGCTGCCAGAGGGCTTTTAGCGTATGCACGTAAAGCAATGATGTACACGCGGCCTTCTCCATTTTGCATAGATATATTGAAGTATTATAGGATATATACTATACTGAAAAGCAACGTCCCAGCCTTTATTTTACGAGGCCGGGTTTCTCAGAAGGAGCGGTTTATATGGACAAAAAAATATTGCTGATCAACGATATGCCAGGCTATGGCAAAGTTGCATTGCCTGCTATGGTGCCGATTTTGACGCACATGAAATATGAAGTATTCAGCCTGCCTACGGCTTTGGTTTCTAATACGCTGGATTACGGTAAATTTGCTATTTTGGAAACGACAGACTATATGAAACAAGCCATTGGCGTATGGCAGCAATTGGGCTTTTCCTTTTCGGCCATTGTGACGGGCTTTATCTTTTCCCGGACCCAGGCCGATGTCGTGGCGGCCTTGTGCAAAGAACAAAAGCAGCACGGTGTGCAGGTCTTTATGGACCCCATCATGGGCGATGAAGGCCACCTCTACAATGGCGTAGGCGAAGAGACGATTACGTACCTGCGGGACTTGGCAGGCCTGTCAGACTATATCATGCCTAACTATACGGAAGCCGCCTTTTTGGCCGGTATGCCTTGCCACCACGATAGCATCAGTGAAGACGAAGCGCGGCAGCTCATGGATGCGCTCCGCCAGGTATGCCCTAAATCGATACTCATTACGAGTGTACATACAGAAGGGTCTTATGCGGTTTTGGGCTATGATCACAGCCGCAATACGTATTTCCAGCTGCCGTATACGCATATTCCCGTCCGTTTCCCCGGTACTGGCGATATCTTTTCGGCTATTTTGGCCGGTCAGGTCCTGCAGGGACATGATTTGGAAGCCGCAGCCTTTTCGGCTATGCAGAGTGTAGGCAGCCTGATCACAGCCAATCAGGATACGACAAACTTTATTCCCGGCATTCCTGTAGAACAGTGCCTGAATCTGGTCCAGGAAATTAGTAACATCTGAGCAAAGTACTTTCCCTTTGCCCTATATATGGTACAATAGTAAAAGCTAGGAGATGAGAATAATGGTCAATACCTTGCGGATTAAACGTATCTATGAAGCACCTGCTGCAGACGATGGCATACGTATTCTCGTAGACCGTCTCTGGCCACGGGGCATGTCCAAGGAAAAGGCACATTTGCACGAGTGGGCCAAGGACATTGCGCCTTCGCCGGATTTGCGTACGTGGTTCGGCCACAAGCCTGAGCGGTATGAGGAATTCAGCCGCCTCTATATGGCAGAACTGGATATGAGTCCGGCTGCGGCAGATTTTGCCGACCGTTGCCGGGAAAATCTGGAACACGGTAATGTCACCCTCGTCTATGCTGCCAAGGACACGGCCCACAGTCATGCCTTAGTCCTGCAGCACTGGCTGGAGCCGCTGCTCGCCAAGTAATGGTTTTGCTTGCGGGCTATGGCAATATGGTTAAGGAGGAATTATTGTATTTATGAGTGAATTGAAGACTTCTGTCTTTTCGAACAGCCTGCTGTGGTTTGGCGCCGGTATTTCCATTGCCGAAATCCTGACGGGCATGCTGTTGGCACCCTTAGGCTTTGGCAAGGGCCTGCTGGCCATTCTCATTGGCCACGTCATTGGCGGCGTCGTCATGTTTGGCGCCGGCCTCATCGGTGCCCGGACAGGCCGTGGTGCTATGGGGACTGTAGAAATTTCCTTTGGCCGTCATGGCGCCAAGCTCTTTGCCGGCTTGAACGTCATCCAGCTCATTGGCTGGACTGCCGTCATGATTGCCAGCGCTGCCGCTGCTGCCGATACCCTGGCCGGTATGGGCATGTCCGTGTGGAGCGTGATTATCGGTGCTTTTATCGCCCTTTGGATTATCTTGGGCCTGAAGAACCTGGGCAAGGTGAACATCGTCGTCATTGCCGCCCTCTTTCTCTTGACTCTCGTCCTGAGCGGCGTCATCTTTATGGGCCAGAGCGTGCCCCAGGCCGCCGGCGATATGACCATCGGTGCGGCTATCGAATTGACTGTCGCCATGCCGCTTTCGTGGCTGCCGGTCATTTCTGACTACACGCGTGTTGCCGCCAAGCCTGTCAAGGCGACGGCTGCCAGCTGCCTGGCCTATTTCGTTGCCAGCTCGTGGATGTTCATTATCGGTATGGGTGCAGCCCTTTATACAGGACAGGACGATATTGCTACGATTATGCTGCAGGCTGGTATGGGCCTCATCGGCATTCTCATCGTCCTCTTATCGACGGTTACGACGACCTTCCTCGATGCCTTTTCGGCCGGCGTTAGTGGCAAGAGCCTCTTGCCGGGCCTTTCGGAAAAAGCCCTGGCACTCATTGCCTGTGTTGGCGGCGTAATCCTGGCTATTGCTGTGGATTCCAATAGTTTCCAGGATTTCCTTTATTTTATCGGTTCTGTCTTTGCGCCGATGACGGCGATTCTCCTTTCGGATTATTTCATCCTGCGGCAGGATCACAGTCATCAGACGGTGTACTGGACAAACCTCATTCTCTGGCTGGCCGGGTTTGCCCTTTACCGGGCGCTCCTGGATGTGCAGACGCCGTGGGGGATTACCTTCCAGGTTATCGTCTTTGTCATGCTGGCCAGTGCCGTGATCCACAAGCTGCTGCCTCAGAAGCACGCAGCCGGTCTCTAAAACAAGAAAACACGCGTTGCCCTCACGGGCGGCGCGTGTTTTTATATATGGAAAAGCCCGGATGCCATGGCGTCCGGGCTGAAACAAGGAGGTTATTGAATTTCAATGGTGCCGGCCTGTTCCTGCGGCTGCGGGTCTTTCTTCGGCAGGCCAATCTTCAGAACGCCATTGCGGAATGCGGCTTTGATGCCGGAGGCGTCTATATTGTGAATGACAAACTGACGCTGGAACGCCGTGTTCATGCGTTCACGGCATACGTAGTTGGTCTGTTGCTGCTGATCATCTTTTTTGTCTTCGTGCTGTGCAGAAATGGTCAGGACGTCCTGATCATACGAAACGTGAATATCTTCTTTCAAAACACCAGGCAGATCGGTCGTTACGATGTAGGCTGTGCCTGTGTCTTCAATATCGCATTTCGGCATGGTCATTTGTGCTGTACCGGAGAAGAACCCGTCATTAAAGAAATCATCAAATACGCTGGGAATAGCAAAATCATGGTGCAATACCGGAAATAAGTCTCTCATAAAAATACCCTCTTTCAACTTTTTTTGGTAATGCCTGAGATCTTTAGTATGGGTCTTAGCATTGCTTTAATTTGTTCTTTTGACCTTTCTCTGTAATCCTCTTCCTGATTACAGCTATATTATGGCCCCTGTTAGCCACCATGTCAAGTAAGTGCTAAGAAAAAAGTCAAAAAGACAAAAAAAATAAATCGGAATACCTATGAAATACGGTATTCCGATTGGTAAAGGAGCGGCCTGGCCAACAGGTACCGGGCCGGTTAGAGACTACGATAATAACGCAGAGTCTGCTGCAGGCCGTCTGTCAGATCGGTCCGGGGCTGCCACGTCAGGAGCTCCCGGGCCTTGGCACGGCTGAGACAGGAGCGGTGGATATCACCGGGCCGGCTGTCTTCGTAGCGGATGCCGGCATGGGCATGGGTCAGGCGTTGCATGAGCTGGGCCAGCTGGTTGAGGCTGCATTCGCTGCCACTGCTGATATTGATGGTTTCGTTGTCGCCATGCGTTAAGGCAGCGACGTTGGCAGCGGCGATATCGCAGACGGAAATGAAATCCCGCGTCTGCGTCCCGTCACCGAAGATTGTCAGGCCTTTATTTTGGATGAGGTTTTCGGCAAATTTGTAAATAACGCCGCCTTCGCCGCTGGCACCCTGGCGGGGACCGTAGACGTTGCTGTAGCGGAGAATGGTGTAGCTTAGGCCGTGCAGTTTTTGGAAGAGGCGGATATATTGTTCACCTGTCCATTTGCTGAGGCCGTAAAAACTGTCCGGCGCCGGTATTTCCCCTTCCGAAAGGGGCAGTCTGGCGTTGCTGCCATAAATAGCGGCTGACGACGAGAAGATGAGTTTTCGCACGCCTGTCTGGCAGGCGCATTCGAGGATGTGAATGAGGCCGAGAATATTTTCGTCGGCATCAAAGCCGGGCGATTCCAGCGAGAGCGGCACCTGCGTCTGGGCTGCTTCGTGGTAGACGGCGTCGAAGTGATGAGATGCAAAAATCTGTTTTATATAGGGATTGCGGATATCGCCTTCGACAAATTCTGCCTCTGCAGGAACAAATTCCTTTTTGCCGCAGTAGAGGTTATCGAGGACGGTTACGCTATGGCCGTCCCGGATGAGGGCTTCGGCGATATGGGAGCCGATGAAACCGGCACCGCCGGTAACGAGGATATTCATGCGCGGCCACCGTCCTTATTTTGTAAAATCGACCAGATGGCTACGTCACCGGGCAACGTCAGCTGGTCCGGTATCAGGCCATGGGTCAGATAGTAGTCAGTAATGGGTTCATTATCGCGCTTCGTATCGACGATAATGACGTTGTCCTTTTGGGCCAGAACATCTTCAATGGCAATGAGGGGCATGACGTTTTTGGCGTTCCAGTCCAGTTCGCCAGGCTTCATGTCTTCCAGCTTGTCTGCCGGCACGGCTTGGTAGATCTTTTTGCCGCTATAGAAAACAGCACCGGTACTATAATCCCGGTAATAGCAGATAATGACGTTATCTGTATTCATCTTGTCCAGGGCCTGGCCGATTTCCTTGCCGGACTGGTGCAGCATGACCGGCGGGGCGACGAAGAAGGCTAAGAGGACGTAGACGATACCGGCTGACCAGGCAGCCTTTTTAAAATGAATGTGCCAATGCCGGAACATGCCAGCCGTAAGAATGGAGAGAGAAAACAGCATGGGATACGTGTAGGTCGTGTATTTCGTGGCAATGAGAGAGAAAACAACGAACACGACGAGGGCGTAAACGGATAGGAGTACAGCACACGTATCGCTGCGCGTAAACGGCGGCGTATGGCTCTTCTTGTACTTCCACAGGGCGTAGGGCCAGGTGAAGCTCCACGGTGCAAAGCCAATGAAGAAAACCAATATATAAAAGTACCACACGTTTTTACTGGCGTGTTCCGGTACAGTGGCACGGAGAAAATTGTGGACGCCAAAGAAATTCAGGAGAAAATCATGACCATGCATGTTGTACATGGCGACGTACCACGAGCCGCCAATCACCAGGAAGAGCAGCAGGCCCGGCAGCAAATGGACGTGCAGCAGTTCCTTCAGGTTATGGCGCAGGGCGAGGAAAATGAGGGCTGTAAGGCCCGGCAAGGCCAGGCCGATGGGGCCCTTGGTGAGGACTGCCAAGGCGGCAAAGACGTAGCAAAGCCAATACCAGCGGCGGTTTTCCGTATAGCCCAGGTAGAAAAAAGCGACGACGGCACTTTGGAATAAAAAGAGCGTCGCGTCCGTAATGACGGCTTTGGAAAGAAGCCAGCCTTCGAGACTGGTCATATAGATGATGGCAGCGGCCATACCGAGGCGGCGGCCGTAGACGCGGGCAGCGAACCAGTACGTAAAGAGGACGCTCAGTGTGCCCATAATGGCGGCGGGAAAGCGGGCGGCAAATTCGTTGAAGCCGAAGACGGCAAAGGACGCGGCGAGCTCCCAGTAGTAGAAAATGGGCTTATCGTACCAGTAGTGGCCATAAATCTGAGGCGAAACCCAGTTGCCGGAAAGAACCATTTCCTTGGCTGTCAAGGCGTAATTCGATTCGGCCGAGTCCGTAATGGCCAGGAAGTTGTTAGCAGCCAGAAAGAGGACCAGGGCACACAGCGTGAGCAGCACGTAGGGATGGCGCTTAAGATATTGGATAGATTGCATGAAAATACCTTCCTTCCGAGTGATGGCAACAGTATACCATTCAGTTTTTACGGAAAGACTAATGGAGTATAAAGAAATATTAAACAGATAGGCCTTTGGTTGAAGGAAGCGCTGTTCTTGTATTAAGATAAAGGAAAGGAGGTATGTCATGACTATTAAAAGACGTTTAATCATATCCTATATACTGGTCTTTGTCGTACCGATTATGATGACGGCCTTTTTGTTCCTCTTTTCTGCCGGCGGCTTGTGGCTCTTTACGCAGAGCGGCAATCACGTGTTTGTCGAGAGCCCGACGCAGTTCAACCGGGCGACGGAAGCCGTCCATCACGTCGTCTTTCGCTCTATCCGGGCCGGCCAGACGGACCCGTCAGGGTACACGTGGGTCATTGAAATGTTTTCGCCCCAGCAGAGTTACGTCATTCTCAAAGAAGACAACCAGACCTATTATGAATACGGCAATGGCAAGCTGGCCAGCCGCATAAAGAACATTCCGGCCTATGTCCAGGACCGGGGCCTGACGGAAAGCAATCGCGATACGTACGTCCGCTCAGAAGACGGCCAATATTACTATTATGAAAAGCAGAATATTGACGGCCACGTCTACAGTCTCTATTTCCTCAGCCAGGAAATGCCTCATGGCACGGATGAAGCCGTTGAGCGCGCAACACGGGGGACGATCATTGCGATTATCCTGTCCTTCTTTATCCTCCTGGCCCTGACTATTTACCTCCTGACCCACTTTGTCCTGCGCTATATGCAGCGGGCCCTCGATTTACTGCAGCTCGGGTCGACCCACGTTCGCGAAGGCGATTTGCGGGGCCATCTCTATTATCCGCACGATGATGAAGTAAAGCCCGTAGTGGAAGCCTTCAACATGATGACGAAGGAACTGAACCAATCGCTGCAGGAACGGCAGCAGGCCGAAGAAAACCGCAAGGAACTCATTGCCAACATGTCTCACGATATCCGCACGCCTTTGACGGCAATCCGGGCGTACGTAGAAGGTCTCATGGACAATGTGGCCAATACACCGGAAAAGCAGAAACGCTATTTGAAGGTGATTCAGAAAAAGGCGGCTGATATGGACCGTATGATCAACCAGCTTTTCCTTTTTTCCAAGATTGAACTGGGCGAACGGGCCCTGCCTATGGAAGAGATGGACCTGAACCGCGTCGTAGCTGAGATTGTCTACGAAAATGAAGACGGCTGGCAGCGCGACGGCGCCGTTGTGACCCTGTCCCAGAGCGGCGGAACCTTGCCGGTTATGGGAAATGCTGAATTATGGCAACGGATTATTACCAATTTGGTGTCAAATAGTATAAAATATAAAACAGACAGTATTGTACAGATTCAAATTAACACAGCTAAGGCAGATGGGCGTATTTCTCTCGTCGTTGCCGACGACGGCCCGGGTGTGGCCCCTGATGTATTGCCGCGGCTGAAGGAACTCTTTTATCGTACAGATAAGGCGCGCAGCCGCACCGGTGACGGCAGCGGCCTGGGCCTGGCCATCGTCGCCAGGGCGGTCGAACTCATGGGCGGTACGCTTACGTTCTGCCTGGTACAGCCCCACGGTTTGTGTGCCTGCCTGGAACTGCCTGAAAAAAAGGAGGAGGAACCTCATGAATGAACGTATATTGATCGTAGAAGATGATCAGGATATCGCTTTTATTGAAAAGGACTATTTGGAAATGAATGGCTATCAGGTTCACATCGCATCTGATGGCAATGAAGGCCTGCAGGAAGGCCTGAGCGGCAAATATCAGCTGATCCTGCTCGATGTCATGCTACCGGGCATGGACGGTTTTGAAATCTGCCGGCGCCTGCGCGATAAGGTAGACGTGCCGATCATGATGGTCACGGCCAAACGGGAGGATATCGATAAGATTCGCGGCCTGGGCTTTGGTGCCGACGCGTACATTGAAAAGCCTTTTTCGCCCAGCGTCTTTGTGGCCCGCGTCAAATCCCAGCTGGCCCAGTACCAGCGCCTGAAGGGCAACGATACGCGGCGGAGCAAACGAATTACGATCGGCAATATTTCGCTCGATCCCGATACGCATCGCGTTACTGTCAGCGGTAAGGAAAAGCTGCTGCCTAATAAGGAATTTCAGGTCCTCGAATTTCTCATGCTCAATGCCGACATGGTTTTCAGCAAGGAAGCCATTTATGACAAAATCTGGGGCATGGATTCCCTGGGCAATACGGCGACCGTGCCGGTTCATATCAACCGCCTGCGTGAAGCCATTGAAAAGGATCCCAACAAACCACGTCATTTGCTGACCATTTGGGGGGTAGGCTATAAATTCAAGCCCTAGGGCCTGGGCAATATATGATATAATAGGGGAAATATATAATCATGGGGGTGGCTACATGGAACTGGAAATGGAATTTATCCGTAAATTGCCGTCACCGCAGGAGCTGCGGGAAGATCACCCGGTGCCGTCTGCTGTGTATGAGATCAAGCAGCGGCGGGACCAGGAAATACGGCGTATCCTGACGGGGGAAGATGGGCACTTTTTGCTTATCATCGGTCCCTGTTCGGCTGATAATGAAGCGGCTGTCCTCGAATATGCGCGGCGCCTGGCACGGGTACAGGAAGAGGTAAAAGACACGCTTTATATTATCCCGCGGGTCTACACGAATAAGCCCCGTACCATCGGTGTGGGCTACAAGGGCATGCTCCACCAGCCCGATCCGGAGGGACGGGAAGATATGCTGGCCGGTATTTTGGCAATCCGGGACATGCACGTACGGGTCATTGCCGAAACGGGCTTTACCTGTGCCGAAGAAATCCTTTACCCGGAAATCCACCGCTATTTGTCGGATCTCCTTTCGTATGCCGCCATCGGTGCCCGTTCGGTCGAAGACCAGCTGCACCGCATGATTGCCAGCGGCGTCGGTATTCCTGTAGGCATGAAAAATCCTACGTCCGGTGATATTTCGGTCATGCTCAATTCCATTGCTGCGGCGCAGCATGAACAGCAATTCCTTTTCCGCGGCTGGGAAGTGCGGACCAAGGGCAATCCCCTGGCTCATGCCATCCTGCGCGGTTACGTCGACCAGTTTGGCAAAAGCCTGCCCAATTACCATTACGAAGACCTGCAGCGCCTCTTTGAGGCCTATGGCCAGCGTGACCTGGCCAACCCGGCGGTCATTGTCGACGTCAATCATGCCAATTCGGGCAAGAAGTATTTGGAACAGATCCGCATTGCCAACGATGTCCTCTACAGCCGCCATATGAACGGAGATATCCGCCGCATGGTCAAGGGACTAATGATCGAAAGTTATTTGGAAGACGGCAGCCAGGATGTGAGCGGCGGCGTCTTCGGCAAGTCCATTACCGATCCCTGTCTGGGCTGGGAAAAGACGGAAGCCTTGCTCTTGGAGCTGGCTGACCGTGTCGAAATGTAGAAAATAGCAGGAGGGGTATGTATGCTGAAACAGGTTTCACTTTTTACGGCGAATACGAACGGCGCCTTGAGCCAGGTTACAAATGTACTGGCCCAGGCGGGTATTAATATTTTTACGATGATTGCCAGTGATAGTGCAGAATTTGGCATTGTCCGCCTCATCGTGGACGACGCAGAAAAGGCACAGGATAAATTGACGGCAGCCGGCTACCAATGCCGTATTGACCGCGTCCTGGCCGTAGACATGGCCTCAGATGAACCGGGGACGCTGGATCGGATTTTAAACAGCCTCCACCAGGCCAACGTCTTTATCAAGTATTGTTACATTTCCTTTGACCGTACCAGTGCGTCGCCGATTGCCGTCATCAAGACGGACGAACCGGAAACGGAGACCTTTTTGCGGGGCAAGGGCTATCACCTGCTCGACCGTTTCTAAGCAAGGAGTTATTTTATGGAAACCATCTATGCCATCTTGTTGGCAATTCTTGTGATTCTCAGTTCGATTTATTATTTTCGCGAATTTCTCATTGGCTTGCTGCACATGTCGCGCCATCGCCGGGAAGCTCTGCCAGTCCAGTCGGACCAGGTCGGTAACCCCGTCGGCACGTGCGGCAAAAAGGTCCTGACGGTCTACTTTTCCTGGGGCGGCAATACGCGCAAGACGGCCTTTCGCGTGCACGATCTGGCCGGCGGCGATATTGCCGAAATCAGAATAGCCCGGACCTATCCCGATGATTACAAAGGAACGACCAACCGGGCGCAGGAAGAAAAAATCCAGCGCCAGCGGCCGGACCTGCAGCCCTTTGCTGCCGTCCCGGCTGATTACGACATCCTGCTCTTGGGCTATCCCCTTTGGTGGGGCACAGTGCCCATGGCTGTGCGCACGTTTTTGGAAAGCCACCATTTAGACGGCAAGGTCATTTGTCCCTTTGCTACCAGTGGCGGTGGTACGATGGAAGACAGTGTAGAAGACCTGCGCCTGAGCGCCCCTGAAGCAGACGTACAGGACGGACAAATGCTGAACCGCCTTTGCCATTTGAAACCGTGGCTGAAACGGAACGGGTTACTCCTATGATAGAAATGACACTGATGCTGGGCCTGTGGGGCGTACTCAACCTGGTGACCTTTGCCATCTATGGCCTGGATAAATATAAGGCCAGACACCATAAATGGCGCGTTTCCGAAGCAACACTCCTGTTGCTGGCCGCCGTTGGCGGCAGTGCCGGCGCCTTAGTCGCCATGCAGGTATTTCGTCACAAAACGCAGCACTTGAAATTTAAACTGGGCGTACCGGCCCTGCTTGTATTGCAGCTGGCCTGCCTGTACCTTTGGGGAAAATAAAAATTAGGAACAATAGAACCGCTATATATGCGCTGTCTGCAAGAATTTGCCTTGCAGACAGCTTTTTTGATATGGAAATTAAAAACTTTTTGGAATGTAATATTGCAAATTAAAATAACAAATAACGATTATACATTAATATACGGAATAAACGTTAATAATGTTTGAAACTTAATATGATAATTTCATATGTTTACGAATTTTAAAAATATAGTAAAAATTATTGACAAAATGAGTCCAAATGATTTAGAATATATGAATAACAAAACATTGGGTAATGAGGCCCGGTTTGAGCTGTCATGGATAGTTCCGACTGGGCCTTTCACATACCCCGTGTGATGTACTTCTTAGAAAGGAAGTGAAGGAAATGCGAGTTTTACTTACAGCTATACCTTTTATCTGGTCTGTTATCTGTCTGCCCTTCGTGAATATCTCACATCCCTTTATCTTGGGCTTGCCTTTTGTAGCCTTTTGGGAACTCTTTGGGATTCTCGTTGCCGTAGCAGCGCTGCATTTTTTGTGGAAAATAGACCATCGTCCTGGCGGTATCGCCACGAAGGATCACTTATATATGGATCCGTCTGTAAAAAAGGAAGATATACGGTAAGCGTATAGAAAGGAAGTGAAGTACATGGATAATTTCGGTCCTTTAATTATTTTATTTGCCTTTATTATAGGTATTTCTATTTTGGGCGCCATCCCGGGTCTGAAAGACCGTAAGATGAGTGCTGAAAACTGGGCCGTCGGTGGCCGTAATTTTGGCCGCTGGTTGAACTGGTTCATTATGTGCGGCGAAGTATACACGGCCTTTGCTTTCCTCGGTGCCAGCGGTTGGGCCTATGCCCGTGGCGGCCCGACGTTCTACATCCTGGCTTATGGCGGTCTGGCTTATCTCGTTGGCTACCATGTATTGCCGCGGGTTTGCGCTTTAGGTCACAGACATAAACTGGTTACGCAGGCTGATATGGTCGAATACCTCTATGACAGCCGTCCTCTCGGCATTTTTCTTTCCTGTATTGGCGTGGCCTTCCTCTTGCCGTATCTGCAGCTGCAGCTGACAGCCCTGGGCCTCATCGTAGAAGTAGCTTCCTTAGGTGCTATCGGCCGTGTTACGGCTATGCTCATTGCCTTCGTCATGGTAGCTCTCTTCGTGTTCCTGAGCGGCCTCAAAGGCGTTGCTTCTACGGCTGTATTTAAAGACGTGTGCATGATTGCAGCCATGCTCGGCTTCGGTATTTATCTGCCGTACCATTATTATGGCGGTTTTACGGAAATGTTCACGACCATTGAAGCGGCAAAACCGGGGTTCCTGACCTTCCCTGGCGGTACGCAGAATCTGGACGTTACCTGGGGCATGTCGACTATCCTCTTGACGGCCTTTGGCTTCTATATGTGGCCTCATTTTTCGACGAATACCTTTAGCGCCAAAGACCCGGATGTACCGCGTCATAACGCTATTTTCTTACCCTTTGCCCAGCTGGCCTTGATTTTCCCCATGCTCGTTGGCTTTACAGCTGTTATTTACTACGCCAGCAATCCTTTGCCGCAGGCTGATATGGCCTTCCTCTTCCTCGTACGGGATACTTTCCCGACGTGGGTATTAGGGATCCTCGGCGGTGCCGGTGCCCTCGCCTGTATGATTCCGGCTGCCGATTTGCTCCTTTCGACATCCTTATTGATTTCCCGTAACATTTACGTCAAAGGCTTCCGCCACAATGACGAAAATATTTCGCCGGAACATATGAAGAATATTGCCCGCTACCTGATTCTGGTTCTGACGGCGATTGCTTTGTATCTTTCCATTTTCCATGCGAACCTCCTGGTTAACCTGCTCCTTACGGGGTATTCCGGTGTTACGCAGTTCTTCCCGACCATCGTCTTGGGCCTGTTCTGGAAGAAAGCCAGCAAGCTCGGTGCCGTATGCGGCCTCGTTGTTGGTGAAGCTCTCGTATTCCTGCTCATCCTGAGCAAGATGGATCCGTTCCCCTTGGGCGCCTTCCATGTTAATGCCGGCTTCTTTGCCCTTTGCATGAACGCTCTCGTCTTTGTTATCGTCAGCTTGCTCAGCAAATCGGGCAAGACCAAGATGATCTAAGCTTCATATGTGCTGCGACCTGCGCAGCACGATAAAATGGATTTCTGACCTGTATGGTTAGAAATCCATTTTTTTATGGTGTAGTACCTGGGCTGGAGAATATAAAATAAAGCTGTGCCAATGAAGAGCAATCCTTCTTGGCACAGCTTTTTACTTTTGTATAGCCCGTTGGCTAGTGTGCATTACATGCCGCGCAAACCTAACTGGACGGGATCTTCCGTGTTTTGTGTGAAGTCGATGTGGGGCTGGTCTTTTAAGAGCTCCAGTGTATAGCCTACACCGGCAGCGGCGCCGGCGCGCAGGCCTTCTTCGTCTATATCAAATTGCGGCGTATGATGGTTGCCGCCACAGCCCTTTTCCAGGTTCTGAATCCCCGTAAAGGTAAAGACGCCCGGGAAGAGGGACAGTGTCAGACCGAAGGTTTCCGAAGCCATCCAGGCTTCAACGGGGTAGAGATGATCTTTGCCCATGTATTTTTCGATAGCCTTTTCAGCGTAGTCTACGCACACGTCGTTGTTGCGTACTTCGAGCAGGGGCTGTTTCATGCGTACGATTTCGTAGGTGCAGCCGTAGGTGTCGCATTCGTTCTGCAGCATCTTCGTCAGATCTTCAAAGGCCTTCTTGCCAGCCTTTTCGTAGCTGAAGAAGCGGGACGAACCGCCGAAGAAGAGCTCGTTAGGAATGACATTGTATACCGAGCCGGCCTGGACGGTACCGATGGAAATGGTCAGGCATTCCGACGGATTAATCTGCCGCATGCGCCAGGCCTGGAGGTTGCCGTAAAAGGCGTGGAAGCAATCAATGGGGCTCTGGGACAAATCAGGACGCGAGCCGTGACCGCCGTGGCCTTTGATCTTGATCTGGAAGGCAAAGCCGCCGGCCATAGCAGCACCGTGGACGACACCTATTTTGCCGGCCGGAATATCCCAGCGTACGTGCGTGCCGTAGCAGTAGTCGATGTGCTGTTTGACCAGGTAGGGCATGAGGTGCTGTGTTGCATCAGAGCCTTCTTCAGCCCGTTCGAACATGACGATGACCCGGCCGGACCACTGGTCTTTGATTTCCTGTAAGACCTTGGCTTCTGTCAGGACCATAGCCATGTGGCCATCGTGGCCGCAGGCGTGCATGACACCGGGTTTTTTTGAAACGCAGGCCCGCTTTTGGCTCAGGTTGGTGTCTGCTTCCTGTATGGGCAGGGCGTCAATATCGGTTCGCAGGAGTACTGTTTTGCCCGGTCCGTTTTCGATAAACCCAAAAACGCCGCCGTGCGGTACGACTTCTGTGCGCAGGCCGTATTCTTCCAGCTTCTTCTGGATATAATCGCAGGTTTCGTCTTCCACGTTGGATAATTCCGGATTTTCGTGGAAATAGCGACGCAAAGCAACCAGTTCATCATAGTGTTTGTCTACTAATGCTTGTACATCGATCATGGTGATCAATCCTCCCCCTGGTGAGTGTGGTTATTTCTATTGACATGTATTATATTTTTCCTATAATACAAGGTAATTATAACACTTAGACGAATGAAGTAAAGGAAAAAGTAAAAATTATGTTAAAAATTTTAACTATCAGACAGGCCTGCAGCAGGTCCTTTTGTAAAAATGATGTAAAAGTGTTTGACAATCCTCTCTTTTGCGCCTATACTAAGTCCTGCAAAAGAACAACTCCGGTAGGTGAGGCTACTACAGGGATATGGACTGCTGCCGCAACAGGATGGAGACATCCCGCGCCGGTTTGAACAGGTTGTATCGACTAAGGTACAACATAACGCAGTTACACCGCCCTCTAGAGCCAAAGCTCGTACGGCGGTCATAGCAGACATACGATGTATATCTACGCCGTCCGGGCTCTGTCCGGACGGCGTTTTTTGTGCCGATCTCTCAAGGAAAGGATGGTATCAGATAATGGATAGTTCTGATGGGGGCAGTCCGTCACATAGGGTAACCGTAACCGCAGCCTGGTCTGGTACCATGCTTCGTACGGGAAACCGGCACTGACCGGAATACCTCCTTAGTGGTTTTTGATTAAGGAGAAAAAGAAATGAAAAAGAAAGTCATGGATAAGAAAGCACAAGCTGCAGCGGCTGCTACACAGGCAGCCCTCCAGGCAGAAGCAGCTCTTACCGTAACGGACCTGCTGCGGCAGCTGGGCACGTCCCCAGACGGCCTGAGCGAAGCAGAAGCAGCACAGAGCCGGGAAACGAACGGCGAAAACCAGGTCACACGGGAAAAGAAAAAGTCCATAGGCCGCCGTCTGACGGAAGCCTTCGTCAATCCCTTTACGATCATCCTCGTCTTCCTGGCGGCTGTTTCTGTCGTGACGGATATGATCATCCCGATTATGCAGCACAATATGGACGACTACAATCCGGCTACGGTCATCATTATTTCCGTGTTGGTTATCCTTTCGGGGACACTGCGCTTTGTACAGGAAACGCGCAGTGGTGATGCGGCAGCTAAGCTCCTGGAACTGATTACGACGACCTGCACGGTCATCCGCAAGGGCGAAGGGAAGAAGGAAATCCCCTTGCAGGATGTCGCCGTCGGCGATCTCGTCTTTCTTTCAGCAGGAGATATGGTACCGGCAGACGTGCGCATTATAGAAGCGAAGGATCTCTTCGTCAGCCAGGCCTCCCTGACCGGTGAAAGCGCGCCCCAGGAAAAGGTGCCGTCTGTCGCAGCCGGTCATGAAGCCGTAACGGAACTGACGAACCTGGCTTTTATGGGGACGAACGTCATCAGCGGCTCCGCTACGGCCGTAGTCCTGCGCAATGGCGACCGCACCCTCTTTGGCAGCCTGGCCAGCTCTATGGCCCAGGAAGCACCGGAAACAAACTTTACGAAGGGCGTCAACTCCGTGTCGTGGATCCTCATCCGCTTCATGCTGGCCATGGTGCCCTTCGTCTTCATCATCAATGGCCTCACCAAGGGCAACTGGATTGCTGCCTTCCTCTTCGCTATTTCCGTAGCCGTCGGCCTGACGCCGGAAATGCTGCCTATGATTGTCACGACCTGTCTGGCTAAGGGCGCCGTTTCCATGTCGGAAAAGAAGACTGTCGTCAAGAGCCTCAACTCCATTCAGAGCTTTGGTGCCATGGATGTCCTTTGCACGGATAAGACAGGTACCCTGACGCAGGACCGGGTGGCTCTCGAATACCACCTCAACGCGTTTGGCCAGCCGAGCCAGCGCGTATTGCGCTATGCCTATTTGAACAGCTATTTCCAGACGGGCTACAAAAACTTTATGGACCGTGCCGTCATCGCCCGGACGGAACGGGAAGAAACAGAAGACCCGCGCCTCGTCGATTTGTCTGAAACGTATACCAAGGTCGATGAAATCCCCTTTGATTTCTCGCGGCGCCGCCTGTCGGTCCTCGTGCGTGACCGCTCTGGCAGCACGCGCATGATCACCAAAGGGGCCGTAGAAGAAATGCTCGCTATTTGCACCTATGCCGAACAGGGCAGCGACGACGTGCCCCTTACGGACGACCTGCGCCGGCAAATCCTGTCCGTAGCAGATAAGCTTAACGACGAAGGCATGCGCGTCATCGCCTTAGCCCGCAAGAACAATCCTGCACCGGTTGGCGCCTTTGGCGTCAAGGACGAAGGGGACATGATCTTCATGGGCTACCTGGCCTTCCTCGATCCGCCTAAGGATACGGCCATTACGGCTATTGCCGCCCTGAAGGACCACGGCGTCGTCACCAAGGTCCTCACAGGGGATAACGAAAAGACGACGCGCTGCATTTGCCGCCAGGTCGGTCTTCCTGTAGACCACATCCTCTTAGGCAGTGATCTTGAAAACATGGATGACGAAACGCTCCAAAAAGAAGCCGAACGGACGACAGTCTTCGCCAAGTTATCGCCGGACCAGAAAGCCCGCGTCGTCACAGCCCTGCAGGCAGCCGGCCACACGGTGGGCTTCATGGGCGACGGCATCAACGATGCACCGGCCTTAAAGCTCGCCGATATCGGTATTTCCGTCGACAGCGCCGTCGATATTGCTAAGGAATCGGCCGACATCATCCTCCTGGAAAAGAGCCTCATGGTTCTCGAACAGGGCATTATCGAAGGCCGCAAGACCTACGCCAATATGATCAAATACATCAAGATGACGGCATCGTCTAACTTTGGTAACATGTTTTCCGTCCTTGCCGCCAGCGTTCTCCTGCCGTTTTTGCCCATGATGAGCCTGCAGCTCATTATCCTCAACCTGGTTTATGAAATTTCCTGCATTGCCATCCCCTGGGATAACGTCGATGAAGATTACCTCAAGGTACCGCGCAACTGGGATGCGTCGACTATTGGCAGCTTCATGATCTGGCTGGGACCGACGAGCTCCGTTTTCGACTGGATTACGTACCTCGTCCTTTATTTTGTTATTTGCCCGTACTTCGTATCCGATGGCCTGACGTACCATCAGATTGCCACGACGGCCATGATTACCAGCGGCCCCATGGCCGGCCTCAGTGTCCGTGATGCCTATGAAGCCATGTTCCAGGCGGGCTGGTTCGTCGAATCTATGTGGACCCAGACACTGGTCATCCACATGATCCGCACGCCGAAGATCCCCTTCCTGCAGAGCCATGCGTCGGCTACGCTGACGACGCTCACCTGCGCCGGCATTGCTGTCCTGACGGCACTGCCCTTTACACCCATTGCCCGGGATTTGGGTTTCGTCGCCCTGCCGGGACCGTATTTCTACTTCCTCGCCGTCGTCGTCATTCTCTACATGCTCTTGGCGACGAGTGTCAAGAAAGCCTACATCCGTCATTATGGCTCCCTCCTTTAGGAACGGCCTGTTTATAGAAAGGAGAACTGCTATGCTTCTTATTGATCCCATTTTCTGGATTGGCCTGGGGGCCATTGCTGCACTGGTCTGCGTCATGCAGGTCTTATGCTGGAAGGTCCTTTCCAAGGCCTGAGCTAGCGATACAAAAGAGGTACTTCGCCACTGTGGTGAAGTACCTCTTTTTCGGTGCCTTCTAAAAGAGCAGGTCTAATTGGTCTGTCGATTTTTTTTCTAATTCCTGGTGCAGGCAGGCTAAAAAATTCTGGACGCTCTGCTGTTTGTAGGCTGCCTGTCTGACGACACAATACACAAGCCGTTTGGGGATTTTAAAGCGTGTCTGGCAGATGCGGATATGGGTATTGTCAGCAATTTCTTCAGCTGCACTCAAGGGCACGATGGCCCAGCAGTTCTCTAAGGACGTAAACATTTGGAAGTTGCTCATGGTGGTCAGCTTGGCCAGAGGCTGTTCGGCCTGGCCAAAGGTTTTTTGGTGCCATTCCTGCATGGAATCGCTCCATTTGGCGGAGATTTCCCGATTGGGCAGCAGCTGGTTTTGTGAGACCGGATCTGTATAGCTGGAATTTACAGAGCAGATGATGACCATGGGCTCACTGAAGACGGGAAAAATAGAAAGGGAGCTTTCCATTTGGACGTCGCTGTGAAACATGATATCCATGAGGTTGTCTGTCAGTTTTTTATTGGCAAAGGCCGGTGCATTGTCGGCTTCTTCTATTTCTAGGCGGTACATAGGGTATTGGCGCAAGAACTGCTCGTATACAGGTGGGAAGAGGTACATGCCTACGCTGTTAACGACAGTAATGCGCAGCTCTTCCGGCTCCTTCTTTTGGCGGATTGAGAGCATATTATGCGTAACGTCGCGATACTGGCAGGCATACTGATAGAATTGTACCCCTTCCGGTGTCAATTCCAGGGTCCGCGTGCCATTGCGGCGGAAAAAGAGCTGGCAGCCCACATTTTCTTCCAGCTTTTTCAGGCGCGTACTCAAGGAAGACTGGGTAATATGCAGGGACTCGGCCGCCTTGGAGATACTCTTATGCCAGCAAATCGTCAAAAACGTTTCAATTTCTAAGTCTGTCACAGCCAGGGCCCCTTTATCACGTGGATATATTCACTAGATTACCGATAGAGAAAAGATAATAGTATATATATCTAATAAAATGGAATAAAAAATATAAAAAATAAAATGAAACAAAAAAATAATATGGCCTTTTATCCATATTATATAACATCGAATTCAACCATGCAAAATATTAAACTTATGAATATATAAAAGTAATTAACTGGTTGATTTTTAAAATTTAGCTGAAAAAATGAATAATACATTAGTATTTATGTTAATGAATATAAAATTCAATAAATATATAGATAAAGGAAAGAGGTTTTCTTTTTGTAATTGGGACAAAAAAATTTAAAACCTGTTTTAAGCATTACTTAAAAGAATTTATATATTGACTTGAATGAATATATAAAAACGTAAACTTGAATTTTACAGGTATGTAATTATTCGCTACAATAAAAGAAAGTAAACACCGGTGTAACGAAAGTTTAATATTATATGTACGTAGATAGGTTTATTTCTATTTTAAAGGACGTGTGCACGAAATCTTTTTTTGAAAATTGTATATTTGTGGAGGTGTAGTTGTATGGAGTTTTTTGGCTTAATTGCTAAGGGCATGATGGCATACGCAGACTTTGTTTGGGGTTGGCCCTTATTGATCGGTACGTCGTTTGTCGCCGTATTCCTGTCTGCCCGTCTTGGTTTCTTCCAGTTTGCCTATTTTGGTCACGTTATGAAGAATACCTTTGGCAAAATCTTTGACAAAGGTTCAGGGGAAGGTAATATCAACCCCTTTAAGGCAGCCTGTACGGCCTTGGCCTCGACCTTGGGCGTTGGCAACATTGCCGGCGTTTCTGTAGCTATTGCTACAGGTGGTCCCGGTGCTGTCTTCTGGATGTGGTTCATTGCCATGCTCGGCTTGATCGTTAAATTCTCCGAAGTAACCCTCGGCCTGGCCTATCGTGAAAAAGACCCGGTATCCGGTGTTTGGCACGGCGGTTTCCCGTGGTACGTCAAACACGGCCTGGGTAAAAACTGGCGCTGGCTCTCTGTTATCTGGGCTGTTACCATGGCGGCCGGCATGATGTTTGCTCCGTCCATTCAGGCAGCAGAAATCTCCAACGCTATCAATACGGCCTTTGCCGTCAATCCGTACATCGTCGGCATTACCGTTGCCGTCCTCATGGCAGCTGTACTCCTGGGCGGCTTGAAGAGCGTATCGAACTTCGCCAATCTCGTCGTTCCTTTCATGGCTATCATTTATATCATCGGTGGTCTCTTCGTTATCATCGTCAACATCGACATGGTTCCCCATGCCTTTGCCTTGATCTTCAAGGATGCTTTTACAGGCGCTGCTGCTGAAGGCGGCTTTGCCGGCGGCACAGTCATGCTGGCAGTCCGCTGGGGCCTGGCCCGCGGTATTTATTCGAACGAAGCCGGTACAGGGACAGCACCGCTGGTTCATTCGTCTTCGTCTGTTAACCACCCGGTAAAACAGGGTCTCTGGGGTATTTTCGAAGTATTCTTCGATACGATCGTCGTTTGCACCATGACGGCTATGGTCGTCATGACATCCGGCCTCTGGGATACGGGGGTTTCCGGTTCTGCGTTGACGACAGCCGGCTTTGCCGCTGCCTTTGGCAGTGAAACGGCAGCAGCCATCTTTATTTCTGTTATCATTTCCTTCTTCGCCTTTACGACGTGCGTCGTCAACATTTACTACGGCGGCATCTGCTTGAACGCTCTTGGTGTTGAAGGCATTTGGATCAAGATTTATTACGCTGTAGGCTGTGCCTGGGCTATCGTCGGTGCTATCGGCGCTGCTAAGACACTGTGGTCGAGTTTCGATTTCTTCTATGGCACGTGCGTCATTTGCAACCTCATCGTCATCTTCCTCTTGAGCGGCAAGGTAAAACTCCTCGTCGACGACTACAAGCAACGCTTAAAGGATGGCAAGTGGGATGCATCGGCAGCCGATTGTGTAGCCCGCCTGGGTATCTGGCGCGATGAAGTGGCGTTAAAAGCGGAAGCAGAAGAAAATAAATAATAGTATCTGTTCCGTTAATCATAATTCTTATGAAGAGGCGATTGAGAATGAAGGAATTAGCAAAAAGAATTAGCAACGTAAAGGGATCAGCTATCCGCCGCATGGTAGGCAAATCGTACGGTATGGATAATGTTATCAGTTTTGCTTTGGGGGAACCGGATTTTGTGACGCCGCCGCACATTATTGATGCAGCTATTGAAGCCTTAAAGGAAGGGAAGACTTTTTATACACCGAACGCCGGTATTCCGGCCTTGCGCGATGCCATTGCCGACTCGTACGTAAAGCGCGGCATGCCGTACACGCGGGACAATGTCATCATTACCGTTGGCGGTACAGAAGCGCTGCTCCTGTCGGCACTGACCTTGTTAGATCCAGATGATGAAGTCATCATTTCTAACCCCTATTGGGCTAATTATGCTGGCCTCGTATCGGAAATGTATGCGAAACCTGTCTTGGTAGACGTGGCTGAAAAGAACGATTTCATGTTCGATCCGGAAGACCTGGAAAAGGCCATTACGCCGAAGACCAAGGCGATTCTCATGAATTTCCCGTCTAACCCGACAGGTGCCCTGGCGACGCGGGAAAACCTGGAAGGAATTGCCAAAGTAGCTGTAGACCATGACCTGTACGTCATTACAGACGAAATGTACCACCGTCTGCTCTATTCGGACGATGCCTTTGTTTCTCTGGCAGAAATGCCGGGCATGAAGGACCGGGCCATTATCGTCGATGGCTTTTCGAAAACCTATGCCATGACGGGCTGGCGCATTGGCTACGCCGTAGGCAACAAGGACGTCATTGCCGGCATGATCAAAATGCAGGAATCGGCTGTTTCCTGTGTCTTCGAACCGGTACAGCTGGCCGCTTTGGCAGCCATTACGGGTGATCAGCAGCCGGTAGCAGACATGCTCAAGAAGTATAAGGAAAGACGGGCTCTGATCTTAAACGGCCTGAACACCATGATGGATGGAAAAATTACGTGCCGGGAACCTTTAGGTGCCTTCTACGTATTCCCTAATATTACGAAAACAGGCCTTTCGTCAGAAGAATTCTGCAACCGGCTCTTAGAAGAACAACACGTCGTAGCCGTGCCGGGCACGGGCTTTGGCAGCAACGGTGAAGGCTTTATCCGCCTGTCCTATGCGACGAGTGAAGAAAAAATCCGCGAAGGTTTATTGCGTATCCAGTCGTTTATCCGTTCTCTTTGACGGCCCACCTCCTTGCCAGAGAGACGAACGCGTTTAAGTATATGCCTTAACCACACAAAAAGGACGTTTCCCCTTTTGAGGAAACGTCCTTTTTGTGTGCCGTATCAGGCATTATTTGTGTCTTCTGTTTTTTCCTTTTTGCTCAGGCCGTTGAAGATGAGGTTCAGGACAACGGCGGTAATACTGCCCAGGGTAATGCCGCTGTGCAGGACAATCTGGGACCACGACGGAAAGGCGTGGAAGAAATTCGGTACGGTCAGGGTAATCATGCTGACGCCGATGCTGATGGCGACGAGCATGAGGTTGTAATTGCCTTCGAAGTTTACCTTAGAAAGGGCCCGGACACCACTGGCGATGATCATGCCGAACATGGCAATGCCGGCGCCGCCGAGAACGGAGTTAGGAATGCAGGCAACGATGGCGGCCATTTTAGGCAACAGGCCCAGGCAGATGAGAATCAGGCCCGAAGCGGTGACGACGAAACGGCTCTTAATGCGCGTTAAGGCGATGAGGCCTACGTTCTGGGCAAAGGCCGTGTAGGGAAAGCTGTTGAAAATGCCACCAATGCAGGTAGACAGGCCGTCTGCGCGGAGGCAGCGGGCCAGTTCCTTGCGGCCAATGGGCTTATCGACGATTTCGCCGATTGCAATGCAGTCGCCCGTCGTTTCTACCATGGTGACGAACATGACGATGACCATGGAGAGGACCGAGCCGATATCAAAGACAGGCAAGCCGAAGGAAAAAGGCGTGACGATGTCAAACCAGTTGGCCCGTGTGACTTCGGCAAAATGAGCCTGGCCGAGGATGGTCGCTACAATCGTGCCGCCAATGAGGCCGATGAGTACGGCAATATTGCTGATAAAGCCTTTGCCGCAGCGGTAGAGCACGAGGACGATGGCCAAGGTGATGAAGGCCAGGAAGAGGTTCATCGGTCCGGCAAAGTCCGGAGACTGAGGACTGCCGCCACCACCAATCCAGACGACGGAAACCGGCAAGAGGGTAATACCGATGATGGTAATGATCGTGCCTGTAACGACAGGCGGGAAGAGGCGGATAAAGCGGCTGAAGAAGGGCGCCACGAGGAACGTCACCAGGCCGGCGGCAATAATCGCGCCGTACATAGCCGGCAGGCCGTGCTGGACACCGATGAGGCACATCGGTGTGACGGCGGCGAAGGTAACGCCCTGGATCATAGGAATACGGGCACCGACTTTCCAGAAACCGAGGGTTTGAATAAGTGTGGCAATACCACAGGTGAATAAGTCGGCGTTGATCAGGTGAATCAGCCGTTCAGCCGGCAAATTGAGGGCCTGGGCCAAAATAATCGGTACGGCAACGGCACCGGAATACATGGCCAGGACGTGCTGTAAGCCATAGGCGAAGAGCTTGCTGACAGGCAATATTTCGTCTACAGGATGCACAGAAGGAGTTGGTGTGAGAGAGTCCATGGTTTCACCTCAGGATTGGGAATGAAGGAAAGTGATAAGATTCTTGAAACATTGTTAAATTATAGCATATTTCCGGGCAATAACAACTTTTTTTTGACCAGGCTCTGTTTCTTGATGGATTAGCTGGATAAAAAGAATGCCGTTCCTGCTATGGGAACGATGATTACATAAAACGAATAAATATAATCTTGCAGAAGGAACACGTGTTTATTAAAATTAGATTAAAAAAGAGCGTTTCCTGTTGGCACGCTGGGATAAAACTAGTATGATAAACATATTCACTAATGTTTTTATGTTTTTATAGGATTCCTTTTTCGGAAAGAAGGTGCACTATGGAAAGTCGTGATAGTTTTAAATCAAGACTAGGGTTTATTTTGGTTAGTGCCGGGTGCGCCATTGGTATTGGCAATGTATGGAAGTTTCCGTATATTACAGGACAATACGGTGGCGCTGTGTTTGTCCTTTTTTATTTAGCCTTTTTGGTACTGATGGGCATTCCCGTTATGACCATGGAACTGGCCGTTGGCCGGGCCAGTGGTAAAAGCGTGCTCCTCGGCTTCCGCAAGCTGGAAAAGCCGGGAACGCCGTGGCATCTGCACGGCTGGGCCAGCCTTTTGGGTTGCTTTGTCCTCATGATTTATTACACGACCATTTCGGGCTGGATGCTCGATTATTTCTATAAGTTTTTGACGAATTCTTTTGCCGGGGCAACGCCGGAAGTCGTCGCCCAGACCTTTGATGCCATGATTGCCAATCCGCTGGAATTGACGGTCTTCATGGGTATTACCGTTCTGGCCGGCTTTTTCATCTGTTTTGGCGGTGTCGAAGAACGCCTGGAAGGCGTGACCAAGGTCATGATGATCGGCCTCCTGGGCCTTATTGTCATCTTGGCCATCAACAGTGTCCTCTTGCCCGGGAGCAGCGCCGGCCTTTCCTTCTACCTCATGCCTGATTGGGATAGAGCCATCGAAGCAGGCCTCGGCAATGTGGCTACGGCGGCGATGAACCAGGCTTTCTTTACCTTTTCTCTGGGCATGGGCTCTATGGAAATCTTCGCCAGCTACATGTCCAAGAATAACGGCCTGACCGGGGAATCCATGCGCATCGTTGCCCTCGATACGTTCGTGGCTATTATGGCAGGGATGATTATTTTCCCGGCTTGTTTTGCCTTTGGCGTAGAGCCCGATGCCGGTCCGTCCCTGATCTTTATTACCTTGCCGAATATTTTCATCAACATGTCGTGGGGCCAGTTCTGGGGCGTACTCTTCTTCGTATTCATGACCTTTGCCAGCTTTTCTACCGTTACGGCTGTCTTTGAAAACCTCATTTGCACGTGCATGGATAACTTTGGCTGGAGCCGTAAGAAAGCCGTCTATATCCTGTTGCCGGCTATCTTCTTCTGCAGCCTGCCGTGCGTCCTGGGCTTCAACCTTTGGCAGGACGTGACGCTCATCGGTGACCGGGGCATCCTCGATAGTGAAGACTTTATTGTCAGCAACCTGATTCTGCCCATTGGTTCCCTCATCTTTGCCCTCATCTTTGCCCTCTTCTGCTCGTGGAAATACGGCTGGGGCTTTGATGGCTATTTGAAAGAAGTAAACACGGGTGATGGCCTGAAAATGCCTGCCTGGGTACGGCCGTATTTCAAATATGTCCTGCCTGTCCTCATTGCCGTCATCATCGTACGCGGTTTGATCTAATAGAAAAAGAGATATTGCCTGGATGTGTTCCTTGGCAATATCTCTTTTTTTTACGGCTGTGCCTGGCCGGTGACACTGGCCCACTGTTCATTAATCGCTTCAGCCATGAGCTGTTTGCCCCGGCTGTTTAAGTGAATGCCATCGATGCCCAGCTCGTAAGGGAGGTCGTGGTCTTCCGGTATTTTTGTAGCCAGGTCAATATGGGGTTGCTGGCGGATCCATTCGTTGACCTTTTGGAAGCGTTCCCGCCAGTTTTCAGCTGTAGGCTCGTTGAAGGCGCGCTTAATGTTTTCCGGGTTCAAGGGCGGCAAGGTCAGGAAAACCGGCTGGATGCCATTTTCCCGGCACTTTTCTTCGATGCTTGCCAGATTGCTGATGACCTCGTCGGCACTGGTCCAGCCGCGCAGGCTGTTGCTGCCGGTCATGATGATGAGATAGCGCAAATGGAAGGGCAGGACATCCCGGTTGAAACGGTCCAGTGTCATTTGGCTCGTGTCACCGCTGTCAGAGAGGTTGATCGTATCGAAATCCAGGTAATATTGGTAGCTGTATTCCCAGTCTGACGGGGAATAGGATAAGTCGCCGCCACCGTGGCTGATGCTGTCGCCCAGGGTGCCGACCGTATAAGGTTTGTCAGGATTGATGCTCATAGGCTGGGGCGGGCAGAAAACACCGAGCGGCTGGCCATTCTTGTCTAGGGCCCGGACGCGCCAATAGAGCAGCTGCGTAGATATGCGGGGACTGTCGTCATACCAGTCGAACCAATGGGACACGCCGCGCCCCATGACCTGGCTGTCTGCTGCCGGTTCGTCCGGCCGGACATTGGCATCGGTGAGGATTTCTACGTCATACGTCGCAGCGTTGTGTATGGGTACCCAGTTGTAGACCGGGTAGAGGAGGGTTGTACCGTTGCCTGTATTGAAGTGGCTCAGCGGTTCCGGATATAAAGGCGTCTGCACGGCCGGGTCGACGTACATCGTTTCTGCCGGCGAATAGGCTGTCATAGGCTGATTGTCGAAATTGAGGGCCCGCACGCGCCAGGTAACGTCGCCTTTAGGCGTGTTGGCCGGCAGGGCTGCGTTATAGCCGGCGACGAAGATATGCGCGTCATGGATCGGTGTGGCGTTGGGGACGTCTATTTCGATTTCATAGGATACGGCGCCTAGGACCTTGTCCCAGCGCAGCGTCGGGTGCAGGGAGGCCGGGTTTTCTGCCGTGTAATGGGAAAGAATTTGCGGCGGTTCGTGGTCGTAGATTTCCCGGACCTCGTCAAGGGGAATTTCCCGTATAGCCGCTGCTGCGGCGGGTTTTTCTGAGAGAGGTGCCTGGACCGGCTGGGCGGCTGTTGCTGTGGTGGTCAGGCAGAGGGCAGAAAGTAAAAGTAAAAGCGTACGGTTTATAGACATAAAGGCCTCTTTCTTTTTCGTGAAAAAATAGATAGACGGTACTTCTTCTTGTATTCTAGAGAAAAGTGTCCTGAATTTCAAGGGGCCCCTTTTGCCATATGGAACGGATACTGGCTTCAGCAGGCAAAGAGGCGTATAATGAGAAAAATGTAAGCTTCCAATACGCAAAAAACGGAGATGATACGCACTATGGCGGCGCTGCATTTATCGGTCTGGCATATTTTAATTTTATTGGCTACTGTGGCACTGGTCATCGGCACCGGTTTTTATGTGGGCCGGTCTGTCCGCTCGGCTGATTCGTACAGCCTCAACGGCCGTTCAGCCGGTCCCTGGCTCGTTGCCGGCTCCATTGCCGGTACCGTAGTTGGCGGCGGCTCTACTGTGGGCACGGCGCAGTTTGCCTTTTCCTTTGGCCTTTCGGCATGGTGGTTTACCTTGGGTGCCGGCCTGGCCTTTTGTCTCATGGGGCTTTTTTACGCCAAGCGTCTGCGGCGCACGAATTTGACGACGATTCCCCAATATTTGTCCCTTCATTACGGCAAACGGGCTGAAGAAGCGGCCGGTATCATTTCCTCCGTAGGGATCCTCTTCAGTGCCGTTGCCAGCTGTATCCCCGGTATTGAAATCATCGCCGCCCTCTTTCGTATTTCTGCCTGGCAGGCAGCCCTCGTCCTGATCCTGCTCGTGGCAGGCTACACCTTTTTCGGTGGTATGAAGAGTGCCGGCGTGGGCGGTATCCTGAAGATGGCGATTATTTGGATTTCTCTCGCTATTGCCGGCGGCTCGGCGGCTTACAGCCTCTGGTCGCTGCCTACCTTAGGCGTCAGCTTTCCTGCGTCTGCCTTTAACCTCTTTGGCCAGGGCGGCAGTACGGCCTTGGCAAATCTCTTGGCCCTCATCGTCGGTGTTTTCTGTACGCAGACCTACATTCAGGCTGTCTTTTCGGCAGCGAAACCGGCCGTGGCTTCCCTGGGCTGTTTTGTCGCGGCGTTGATCGTCATTCCCGTAGGCCTGCCTTCTGTCAGCATCGGCATGTATATGCACTATTTTGCGCCCCAATCGCTGCCGGTACTGGTCCTGCCCTTATATCTGACGGAGCATCAGCCGGTCCTCGTCGCCGGCGTCGCCTTAGGCGGCATTATGCTCAGCCTCATCGGCTCCATTGGCGGCCTGTCACTGGGTATTGGCACGATGGTGTCGCACGACATCCTGTCGCCGCTATTGGGCATCCGGGAGGATAAAAAGCTGCTGCGCCTGACCCGGGCCAGTGTCCTCGGTGTCATGGTCGTCGCCTGCGGTATCGCTATTGTCAACCAGGATACGGAAGTTCTCTTTTGGAATTATCTCTCTATGGGCCTGCGCGGTGGCGGTATTTTCCTGCCCCTGACGCTGGCTGTCTTTTGGCCGGGTCACGTGAAGGCCGTGTGGGTCGTCATTTCTATGCTGGGCAGTACGGTGGCAGCCATGCTCGCGTCTACAGTCATTCCGTTGCCCTTTGATCCGCTTTTTGCCGGCCTCTTGGTGAGCCTGGCCCTCCTCGTACCGGGACTTCGCTGGCAAAAGCAGCCGCTTCTCGTACAGGAACGGCGTGAATAGTGTGTGCGTAGTACTTTATAGCGACAAAGAAGCCGCAGCGGGAAGCATTCCTGCTGCGGCTTTTATCAATTGGCCGGGTCTTTTTTTTCTGTTTCTTTTTCTTCTGTTGCCGGTGCCGGCGCCTGGACGTAGACCACGCGCTGCGGGAACGGAATATCGATGCCTTCGCTGTCAAAGCGGTCTTTGACGCGGGACATGGTGTCGTAGAATACAGGCAGATAGTCGTCGCCATGTACCTGTGGATAGGCGACGATGCGGACGGAGCTGTCGGCAAATTCCTTAATGCCAATTTCCAGTGTATCGTTATTGAGGATGCGCGGATCAGAGCGGAAAATATCCTGGAGTACGGCAATGGCGTGGTGATGATCGTTCTGATAGCCTATGTCGAAGAGAAATTCAATGTAGCGGTCTTGCTGATAGGAACTGTTCGTGACCTTCGTCGATGTAATGACCGAGTTGGGAATAAAGACCGTACGGTTATCCTTGGTAATGATCGCCGTATTCAGCATCTGAATGCCTTTAATGCTGCCGCTCACGTCGTTAATGGAAACCCAGTCACCGGCCTTGAAGGGCTTAAATATAAGAATCAGCAGGCCTGAAGCAAAGTTGGACAGGTTGTTTTGCAGGGCCAGACCGACGGCGAGGCCGAAGGCACCAAAGGCAGCCAGGAAGGAGTCCGTCGGAATACCGGCCTTATTGAGGGCCGATAAGAGGACGATGGCCATCATGGCATAGTAGACCAGCTGGCTGACGAAGGTAATGACCGTGTGGTCGTAATTGGCATGGGTCATCATGCGGACGGCTATATTTTTTAAGCCTTTGGCAATATAGAGGCCGATGATGAAGATGACGACGGCATAGATGATGTCTGGACCGTGATTGATGAGGATTTCCTTCATCTGATCCAAGGCAGTGACACTCTGGGTCACCTGATTTTGTACATCTGTGCGTACAGCTGAAGCTGCTGTATCAGCCGTATTGGAAGCTAAAGCCATGGGCACTTCTCCTTTCAAACGATAAAAACACGGTTACGTATTCCATTTTAAGCGGTTTATCCTGCCTTGTACAGGGGGCAGGACGCATTTGCCCCGGGCGGGAGCTATTGGAATTCCCTGTGGCAGGTAATGCGCCAGACCATGACGTACATGACGACCAGTAAGGCCGTAACCAGGGCAAATGATGCGTAGAGACTGCTGTAGCTGGCAATATAGCCCAGAACGGCCGGCGCTACGAGAATGCCGGCGTAGCCAATGGTACTGACGGCGGCAATGGCCTCTGTTACGGGAACCAGTTTTTGCCGGCCCAGGAAGGAATAAAAGAGCGGTACCGTGTTGGCACAGCCGATGCCGATGCAGATATAACAAGAAAAAAGGAGCCACGGCGACGTACCCGCGAGGAGGCCGCAAAAACCGAGGCCGGCTATGGGCAGACTGGCCAGCAGAATCTGGCGGGCACCGATGTGGCTGGCCAGGGCATCGCCAAATAAACGGACGACGAAGACGCTGGCTGTAAATAAGGTCAGACCCAGGCTGGACTGCGACATGGGAACGGCTTTTTCCGTCGTCATAAAGATGCCGCTCCAGTCGTTGATAGAGCCTTCAATCAAAAAGGAGAGCGTGCAGATCAGGCTGACCATGAGAATCGGTCCTCTGGGCAGGTGCAGACGGGCAGACGTGCTTTTTTCCGATTGCCGCATGAGATGCGGAGAGAAATACAGTACCAGAACGAGGATGAGTAAACTGCTGATGAGTGTCGTCACGCGGTCTGATAGACGGAAATGGAGAAGCACGCTAAAACAGGCAGCACCGGCAAAATTTCCTAACGACCAAAGCGCGTGGAGACCGGACATGATCCTCTTTTTGACCAGCCGTTCCATCATGATGCCGTTAATATTGACGACGACATCCATCAGTCCCAGAAGCGCTCCTAAGAGGAGGGCCAGGCAAACGGCACCCATATAGGAAGGGACGAGGCAGAGCCCCAAAAAGACCAGTGGCAAGAGAACTCCGGCAACGGTAAGCGGCCGGCGGCAGCCATAGCGGGACGCGATCTTCCCGGCAAAGACCATCATCATGAGCGCACCCAGGCCCAGACAGAGCAAGAGCAGGCCCAGATCGTCATCGGGAATGGCCAGGCGTTGTTTGAGAAAGGGAATGATGGCTGCCCACGTTGTAAAGCCAAAGCCGCCGAGGAAGTAAAAAGACCGGGCTGCGTTCAGTTGTCGTTTCGTTGTGGTCATGAAATTCACCTCGTAAAAAAAATCCGCATCGAAAGGGATGCGGAAGTGGTGGAATTAGGGGGACTCGAACCCTCGACCTCCACGATGTGAGCGTGGCGCTCTAACCGGCTGAGCTATAATTCCATGAAATAACAATTACATTATAACGTATAAGAAAAATATTGCAAGAAAAAAAGAAAAGCCTGTACAGGACGAGGAAACTTTTTTGAGAAAACGAAAAAAAGCTGTTGACGGATTCAGTAGCAAATGATATAATCCTTTTTGTAGTTGTGACATGGGGGTATAGCTCAGCTGGGAGAGCGCTTGCATGGCATGCAAGAGGTCAGGAGTTCGATCCTCCTTATCTCCACCATATCAGAAAACACACTGTCTAAGGCAGTGTGTTTTTTTTATGTCCTGCAGCAGGTCTGTAGGATAATTTTATAACCGTTCATTATTAATTAATTGATATTTGCAACAAAAAGCCATTCCTCCAAAACAGATTTCCTTAAAAAGTGGAAGATAAGCATTGCCTATGGTAAAATGAAGAAGATTATACGATAGATGTAGTACGGGAATGCGCGGAAGAGGGAGGCCGTCATGGCGGGAAGAAGTCATAAAGTACTTTGTTTGGGCTTGCGGGAGGCCATTGCCTTGCCGCTCATACAACTATTTAAGAAAGAAAACTGGCAGGTCTTCTTTATGGGGAAAGACGCACCTGCCTATGATGATGCCCGTTCCTATATGCTGGATATCATGGAAGAAGGAGCAGAGCAGGTCTTTCGTGTCCGGCGGCCGGACTTGCTGCTCGTCGGCTTGCGTGCCTTGAATGGTCCCCAGGGAGCGGCCCAGCTGGAGCGCATTCTTGCCTTAGCAGAAAAAAGCCATACAGGCAAGATCATTCTCCTCTCCGGGGCTGAAGTCTTCGCGCCGGAAACGGACGGTGCGACAGAAGAGATGACGCCCAACCCGGTGACCCGGGAAGGCCGGGCCCTGGCCTGCTTGGAAGCCTTGGCCCTGGCGTGGAAGCGCTATAGCCGCCTGCAGCTGACCATCGTCCGCGTACCCGAAGTATACGGGCCGGGCAACCGCACCCAGGATGGCCTCATGGGCACTTTTTTTAGTGCCATCGCCAAGGGAACTGCCATGCCGCATTGGACAAGGGAATACAAACGGGATTTTCTGGCGGCAAGGGATCTCTTTTATGGTATTTTAGAGCTGCAGAAGCGCCAATATACTGATGATTTCCTGCACCTGAGTACAGGCCAGGGCCTGACCTGTCAGGAGTTTTTCCAAATCGCGGCCAAGAGCATCCCGCACTTGCCGGCAGAACTAGACGATGAGTCCCTGCCTTACGGCCAGGCCATTTTGTCACCGCAAAAAGCGGCCCGGACCCTGGGCTGGCAGGCCCGCCGCTCCCTGCCGGAAACGATACCCCTGCTGTATCACCGGCTGCAGACGGCTCTGGCAGAAAGTGCGGACCAACAGGAAAAACGGCAAAAGCATGGCTGGCAGAACCGCCTGAATGAAGAGCGCATGCCCTACGCGGAAAATGTTGCCGGTGCCCTGTTGATGCTGGCCTTTCAGTATGTGCAGGGAAATACAGTCAGCTCCCTTACGGGTTTTGACCTCTGTTATGTATATATTGCCGTTATGGGGCTCTTGTATGGCCGGCGTCAGGCTTTGCTTGCCGTGTTTTTTTCCGTCCTCATTTTTGCCCAGCGCCTGTTCGTCCTCGATTCGACACTGCTGACGCTTTTATATTTGCCACAGCACCTGATTCATCTCGTTTCCTATGCCTTTGTCGGCATGGTGACGGCCTATTTCAAGGAAGAACAAAACTTCAAACTCGCCGCTGCCAAATGGCAGGAAAAGCACGACCGTGAGGCCTATCATTTTCTGCGCAACCTCTTTGAAGAAAATGTCCAGATCAAGGACCAGCTTTATCGGCAGATCGTCAATTCCGATGACAGCATTGGCCGTTTATATTACATTATCCGCAAACTCGATACGGCTGAGCCGGAAAACCTCTTTACGCAAACGGCAGTCGTAACGGCAGAAATCCTCAATGTAGAAAATGTCATCATTTATGTCGTCAGCCCTAACCGCCAGTATTTGCGGCAAAAGGTACGCGTTGGCCAGGGAACCCTTTCGCGGGCCCGTTCCCTGCGCGTTGCCGAGTATCCCTATTTGCAGGATGTCTTAGCCGGCAAGAGTATCTTTGTCAACCGTGAGCTCAGCCGGGAAGCACCGGATCTGGCCGCACCCATCGTGTATCAAGGCAACGTTATGGCGGTGATCCAGGTGTACGATCTCAATTTTGACCAGTGGAGTATGTACCAGCAAAACCTGCTGGCCATTACGGCCCGCCTCGTATCGTCATCCCTGGCCCGGGCGTATACGTGGGAACAGGAAACGCAGGCCCGCCGCTACGTAAAGGGAACGCGCATCCTGAAGGAAGAGGAATTTGCCAAAATCCGGGAGGAATACCGGAAACGCCGGGAAATCCAGCGGGACTACAGCATCAAGCTGTTACAGGTCGAGGCACCGCAGGGAAACTACGAACGGCTCGATACGCTTCTCGAGGGAAAAATCCGGGCGGAAGATTTCGTCGGCCTTTGGCAGGGAAAAACTTGGCTACTCTTGCCGGATAGTACGGACGCAACACTTACGCTCGTGCGGGAGCGCCTGGAAAAGGCCGGTATCCGGACCGGGGAAAGCAGGGAGATCGTATGACGGAACTGGCTTTTTGGCTTTTTTACGGCCTCTCGGCAGCCTTGTATGGTGTCTATGCCTGGAAAAAAAGAGATAACTCCCTGCAGGCTTTAGCAGAATTGGCCGTCGTGCTCTGCTTGCCTGTAGCCGGCGTCGTCCTGCTCAGTCTGGCCCGCTGTCTGCGCCGCTTTGTGCCGTCTGAGGCGTCCGTCCTTACAGAGGCTGTACCAGAGGAGGTCAATTTCGGCCTGGGCGACCGGGATTACAATGGCAACATGGTGCCTTTAAACGATGTCTATCTCTTAGGTGATGCCCGGATGAAACGCCGTTTTTTTACGGATTCCATTAAGCAGGACGTCGTCAGCAACCAGTCTATCCTGCGCCGGGCCATTCAGGATGAAGACCGGGAAATTGCCTACTATGCCGTTTCCCTTCTCACGGCGAAAATGGAAGCTTTAGGGGAAGAAATCCATAGCCTGGAAGCGCAGCTGCAGACGGCACCGGCAGAAGACCATGCCCTCATGGACCGTTACGCTGCGTGCCTGAAGGAATTTCTCACGAACCGCTATGGTGATGGGGCTACGCGTACCCGGCAGGAACAGGCCTATATCCGCGTTCTCGACGTATTGGCACAGAAGATGCCCGAACGCTCCATTTATTACGAAGAAGAAATCAAAGCCCTCTTGGCAGAACACCGGATTGACGAGGCGGCACAGGTATGCCGGCGCTTTTACCAGCACCATAAACAGGATGAACGGCCTATCCTCATGGAAATTCGCATCCATCAGGCCCGGCGGGAACCGCAGGCCCTGCAAGCGTGCATTCGCCAGCTGAAGGCCTTGCCGCAAGCGCTTACGCCGGAGGCACTGGCGGTCCTGCGCTACTGGGATGAGGAGGTAAGCCATGAATAAACGCGGTATTTACATCCTCCTTTTTATCGTCATCGCCTTGGGGTTCTTTTTCCAGTACACCCGTCTCGATGGCTTTTTGCACCTCAATCCGGCAGCCAACCGCTTTCTGCACCTGGAAGAAACCTATATGGATCCCGACTGGGGCCAAGCCGAAAATCTGCCTGTCGAAACGTATATCGTTTTTTATGATCCGGCTAGTGTACGCAGTATGTATACGCTGCATAACACGCAGGACATGCTCCTTAGCAAGAAGAAAAAGATTGAAGCCCATCCCTTGCAGGAAAAGGTGACTATCGACAAGGCGGCACAGGGCGTCGTCATCGCGACGGGCAGGGTGGCAGAAATCGCCTCCCTGCCGGAGATTCTCCACTATGTCGAACAAGGCGGCACGGCCGTCGTCCTGCAGGAACCGGTCGTCACCGGCGATAAGGCGCCGGCACCGGAACTGTTGCAGAAATTGGGTATTAACGGTCTCAAGGGAGATGGCAAGGCCAAGAGCGTCACAGGTCTCTCCCTGGTGACTAACTTCCTCATTGGCGGCAAGGGCGAGAAAATCATGACGGGCCGTTCGTACATGACTATGGCCCTGCCCCTTTCGCTGACACCGGAAGCTATCGTACACATGACCGACAGCAGTGGCAGCGTGCCCCTAGTGTGGCAGGAACCGCTGGGCCAGGGGAATATTTATTGCTACAACGGCCTGGAACGGGAGGATAAGTCCAACCGGGGCCTGCTCATGGCCATGCTGGCTCATTGCGGCACGGATACCGTCTACCCTGTCGTAGGCTGCAAGATCTTTTTCATCGATGATTTCCCAGCGCCTGTGCCGGAAGGCTATTACGAACGTATTTATAACGAAACGGGCCTCTCGACGTCGGAATTTTACCGCAAGGCCTGGTGGCCTTTTATGAAGGAACTGGCACAGAAAGAAAAGATCAAGTTTACAGGCGTCATTATTGAAAATTACAATGACCGCGTGACACCGCCCTTTGAGCCGCAAGGCGGCCGTACGGCCAGGGATGCGCTCGTCGTCTATGGCCACGAGCTCCTCAATATGGGCGGAGAAATGGGCCTGCACGGCTATAACCACCAGCCCCTGGTGCCACCGGGCTATCAGGATCATGAACCGGAATACGTACCCTGGACCAGTGAACAGGATATGGAAGACAGCCTGCAGGAATTGCGCCGCTACGTATATAACGCGTACCCGAAGTATTCCTTCGAGGTCTACGTGCCACCGTCGAATATTCTCAGTCCTATGGGCAAGGAAGTGCTGAAACAGGTCTTCCCGGAACTGCAGATCTTTGCTTCGCTTTATGACGGGCCGGCTGATGAACACGCTTACTATCAGGATTTTGTCCGCGAACCAGACGGCCGCTACGACATTCCCCGCGTGTCTTCAGGCTACGTGCCGGACCAATCAGCCGTCTATGAGGAAATCAACACGATTAATGCCTACGGTGTCTTCAATCACTTCGTTCATCCTGATGAAATGTTTTACGAAGAAAGTGCCAAGTGGACGTGGCAAGAAATGCGCGACAGCCTGTCGGCCTTCGTTCACGAGCTGGGCCAGCGCTATCCCTGGCTTCAGGCGGTGACAGCCTCGGAAAGCCTGCCTTACTTTGATACGTATTACGATCTTGATTACCGCATCGAACGATCGCCGGAAATGCTCGTCCTCCATTGCCGGAAATACGTGAAGGAAGCCCGCTTCCTGGTGCGCTCCCAACGAAAGCTCGATCACGCCCAGGGCTGCCGCGTAAGCAAGGTCGAGGATGGCGTCTATTTTGTCCGTGTTACGGACCCGGTGGTCCGTGTGTATTGGCAGAAAGGAGACTGACATGTTGCGGATTTGCCTTTTGACAGAAGGGTCCTATCCCTACGTCGTAGGCGGCGTTTCTTCATGGGTGCAAATGCTCATGGAAGGCTTGCCGGAATATGAATTCGTCGTCGATTCTATCGGCGCTGAAGGGAAGGACCGGGGCCACTACAAATATAAGCTGCCTAAAAATTGCGTGGCTATTTACGAGGTCTTTCTCGATGAAATCCTGAATCTAAAGGCCGGCACCAGGCAGTCTCATGTCCTCACACCGGCGCAGACTCAGGTCCTGGAAGAGCTGGTCAAGGGCGATGCGCCCATGAATCTCATGGGCTTAGTCGACATTTTCCGCAAAAAGCGCTGGGCCAGCCCCTTGGATATTTTTATGACTGCCGATTTCTTTGATGTCATCCGCAAGGTCTATGCCGAACGCTACGATTACCTGCCTTTTACGGACTTTTTCTGGACCCTCCGTTCTATGCTGCTGCCGCTTTTTTATCTCTTGCAGCAGGACCTGCCTGCAGCCGACGTCTACCACAGCATCGCTACAGGCTATTGCGGCATTGTTGGCGGCATCGCTGCAGCGGTCTGCCACAAGCCCTTCATGATTACGGAGCACGGTATTTATTCGCGCGAACGGGAAGCGGAAATCATCAAGAGCGACTGGGCCAAGACGGATTTTAAGTCCATCTGGATTCGCTATTTCTACAACCTGGCCCGTCTTTCCTATGAACAGGCAGATCACGTCTATACCTTGTTTGAACACAATGGGGAAATCGAGAAGGAGCTGGGTTGTGCACCGGAAAAGATCGCCATCGTGCCCAACGGCATCCATATGGAACGCTTTGCCCCTATTCCGCCCCTGACGGACCATGGCGGAACGATCAACGTCGGTGCCGTCGTCCGCGTCGTTCCCATCAAGGATATCCTGACACTCCTTAGGGCTTTTTTTCTGGTCCATCAGGACTTGCCGGATAGTCATCTATATGTCATGGGCAATATGGAAGAGGATCCGGAATATGCCGCGCTTTGCATGAATACGCGGGATCTCCTGGGCCTCGGCGAGGCGGTGACCTTTACAGGTTCTATCCAGGTCACGGAGTACCTGCCCAAGATGGACATCCTCGTCCTTTCCAGCATTAGCGAAGGCCAGCCCCTTTCAGTTCTCGAAGGCTTTGCAGCGCACAGGCCCTTTGTTACGACCGATGTAGGCTGCTGCCGTGAGCTTATTTACGGGGATAGCCAGGACACGCTCGGTGACGCCGGCGTCGTCGTGCCGCCTTTGGACTTTGAGTCCATGGCCCGGGAAATCCTGCGCCTGGCCCGCCATTTTCCCTTGCGCTATGAGATGGCCGAGGCCGGCTACAAACGGACGCTGCAGGGCTATACGTATGAGCATTTTATCGATTCCTATCGGCAGATTTATAAAGAGGAAGGAGAACTGGGCGCATCATGGCAGGCGTAGGCTTTGAATTAAAAAAATTATTCCGTGCCCGTACGGCAGCCGGTAAGCTCAAGGCCTATTCGTGGTCCCTTATCATTACGACCGGGCCCTTTGTGCTGCTGGCCTCGATGGTACTTTCCATCCAGCTGCTTTTTGCCTGGCTCGCTGTGCCTGAAAGCCAGTCGGACCTTTTTATTGGCACGACAGTGTATGCGTTTATCTTTTCCCAGCTCCTGGCCAGTGGCTTTGTTGCCGTCCAGTCACGTTATCTGGCAGACTGTCTGAGTGAGAAGAAATACGGCGATATGACGGCGTCCCTCTTTGGCGTACAGGCCATCCTGTTGGTTTTGGGTGCCCTGGCAGGACTTATCTTTTATGCCGGCAGCCCCTTACCCTGGCCGGATCAGCTCTTGGGGTATCTCTTTTTCAGCGAGCTCCTGCTCATCTGGAGCCAGGGCGTCTATTTGACAGCAGTGCGGCGCTTTAAGAATCTTATTTGGGGGTATTTGGCCGGTGCCGGTATAGGTGTGGCTGTCGCGGCGGTGTTGCTTTTTCAGACGGCACTGCCGGCAGGGCGCTGTGCTATACTCGGTGTCGTCTGCGGTCTGGGCGTCATCGTCCTTTCTCTTTACCTTTCTATTTTTGCTTATTTCGGCTTACCTGGCCAAGGGCGCGTCTTTTGGTTTTTGCCCTATTTGGACCGCCATTGGCGCGTCTTCCTGGAAGCCTGTTGCTATTCCCTGGCTCTTTTTTTGCCCAACCTCCTCATTTGGCAGGGACCGTGGAGTCAGGTGACGGCCGGAACGTACCGCTTTGCGCCGGTCTACGATGTCATTACGTGTTATGCCTTTATTTCCATTCTTCCCTTGCGGACTATGTTTGTCGTATCTGCCGAAACGGAGTTTTATGACCGCTATGCTGTGTACTTCGATGCTATCATCCACAAGGGAAATTACCGCGATATTGAAGATGCCCGCCAGGTACTGCTTTTTACGATGTGGTATGAGCTGCGCAAGGTCATGGGCTTTCAGTTCCTCTTTACACTTCTCTTTTTGGCCGGCGGGACCTATGTCCTCAACCTGGCCAACGTAGACTACGAAGCGTCTAATCTCTATAATATCCTGCTCATGGCCGCCTTTTTTACAGGCGTGACAGAAGTCGTAAGCATCCTCTTCCTGTATTTTGATGCCCAGCCAGAGGCACTGCGGCTCATGGCTTTGTTTTTGGGGCTCAACCTGGTCCTGAGCGGCGTGGGCATGTATTTCTTTTCGACAGACAGCTATGGCTTTACGTTCTTTCTGGCCAGCGGTGCGGCCCTGTTCTATGGCCTCCATAGCTTAAGCCATTTTGCCGATAAGCTCAATTATTATATTTTTTGCGGGCAGCCCGTATTCTACAGGCCCAGGCAGGCCCTGATGACGAAAATCTGCCGCCGCCTGTACCCGGAGGCTGATACAGAAAAAGGAGGCCTATGATGAAGGACGAAACGAGACGGAAGCTGACCTGTGCACTAGCCCTTCTGGCCGGTTTTTCCTTTGGACCGGCTGTACCGGTCGCGGCAGTGTCACGGGATATGCTCCACGACGTAAGCGGTGAAATCGCCTCCCTGCGTCAGGCCCGGGATGAAATTATGTACTACCACCAGGCCCAGGCAGATGTGAAACGGGCCCGTGCCGATTTAGCTGAGGCCAAGGCAGGCCTTGCCGAAGCGCGGCGGGGCCGGGCCGAAGCAGCGGCCAATCTAAAGCAGGTCCGGGACAACCTGGCGGCTGTACAGAAACAATTGCAGGCTGCGCAGCAGGCCCTGGTGACGGCACAGCAAATCAGCAGTCAGCGTACGCAACAGGCTTTGGCAGCCCAGCGGGCTGTAGCCGCTTTGGCCCCGTCTGTCTGGCAGGCCCAGGCTGAGCGCGACGCCAGACAAAGACAGGCGGAAGCACTGCAGGCCCAGGCCGACGCCTTAGACCGGGAAGCTGAAGCGCAGGAAGCGGCACAGGAGGCAGACCTGGAAGCCAGGCGGGTGGCAGCTGTACAGCAGGCGCTGGCCGCTGTCAACTATGAACAAAACCGCCTCCTCGATGCGGAAGACATGGTCAACGACGCCATGGATCAGCTCGATAGTGAAGATAACGGTACGTCCCGGGAATGGGAGGCCCAGATGGAAGCCCTGTCGCGGCAGACCGAACAGGCTGAAGCAGCTCTTGAGGGAGCCGAACGGCGCTTGGATGAGCTGCAGGAACAGCTCGATGCCCTCGTCGACGCACGGGAACAGGCAGAGGATGCCGAACGGGATGCCCGGGAAACCGTACGGGAATATACGCAGGAAGTAGCAGATCTAAAAGGAGAAGAAGCACAAGGTAAAAAGGACGTTCAAGAAGCAGCTGCTTATGATGCCGAAGCGGCCCAGTGGCTGACGGACGCCGAAGCCTGGCAGCAAAGTGCCCTTAAAGAATCGCAGCGCGCTGACTATGCCCTGGCTCATTTTGGTGAAGGTGCCGGCTGGCAGACCGGCCTTGAGTACGACAGCTGGCACGGTAAGGGCTTAGGCTATCAGCTCTACGTGCCCTATTCCTTCTCTGAGCAAGGCAGAATCCGCAACCGCCGTGTTGACTTTGGCCTGACGACAGGTTATATTACCTCGGATACGCATTTGAGCCATGGCCATGTTGCCGGCTGGACGGATACACAAATCAGCGCGACACTTCACAATGACCACAAACAAAATAGCCTCCGTTATAATCTGACACTGAACCTGCCGACAGGGCAGAGTGAATTTTATCAAAATTCCATCGTGCCGGAGGACCTGGGCCGTTTTACGGATTTTGGTTCCGGCTTTCAGGTGACACCGGGCATCGATGTAATCCATCATTTTACGGAACGGGACAGCCTGACCGGGAGCCTGCAATATACATTCCGGTCGAGCTATGAGTACTCCCGCGAAGTACCGGGGACACGGGTCAATCCGGGCAACGTCTTCCGCCAGGAGCTTTCGTATCTCCATGCCGGAGAAAAAGCCCAGTACCGCCTGGGCCTGGCCCATACGCAGACGGCCCGGTCCGAACAGGATCTCTTTGAAGAACGGCAGCTGGCCGAGGCCGAAGAAGCACCGGCTCTGGGCAACCTCGATCACCGAGGCCTGGGCCGGCCCTGGCAGCGGGCAGGCCGCTTGTCTTATAAGGACGGCGACGACTGGGAAGCCACGTATTTCTATAATAACCGCATTACCGGCCGGGACGAGCTTTCCTTCTTTGGCCTTTGGAATCTTACCGGTGCTGCTTCAGGTTACCGCTCCCAGGCCGTTCACCGCAGCAGCTGGGGTGCCGGCTGGCGTCATCACATGAATAAGACCATGGACTGGCATGTAGGGGCAGCCTATAAGGATGTTACGTCCGGCTGGGATCCCTTGCGGCGTGAGCTGAACACAGGCGAATACAAATACTATTCCCTTCTCTTCGGCTGGAGCTGGCAAATGGGCGAAAAGGAAAAAATCAGCCTCGATGGGGAACACTATCGGCGCGAGGAAAAATTCGGCGACGATTACGAAGGCTGGAAAATGCTGTTTACATATAATAAGACCTTGTAGAAAGGGGAGTATATGAGAAATATTCTATCGGCCTGCCTCGTAGCTGGCAGTCTCGTGACACTGCTCCTGAGTGGCTGTGGCCAGGCGGCAGCCACAGCCGGTACGGCAGTAAATCCTAAGCAGGAAATGGTCACTCTGGCAGCGGAGCTGCGGCACTACAGCCGGCAGCGACAGCCGTCCTTCCAGCTCGTTGGCAACGGGGCAGCGGGCCTCCTGGAAGTGACGCCGGACAATCCGCCAGAAGTAGCAGCTCTCCTGGTCCACAGCCTGGATGGCTTTCTGACGGAGTCCGTCTTTTATACGGAAAAAGCTGGCCAGGACCAGCTCCAGCCGGCCGATACGGCGGCGTATCTCCAAGAAATCCTGGCGATTCCCCTGGCTGCGGATAAGGCCGTGTGGACTCTCGACTATGTCCGGGAGCCGGCCCTGCAGCAGGAAGATGAGGCCTTAGGCGAAAAAGCCGGCTACGTGAGCATGGCCGTAGGTAATAAGAATCTGGACCGCCTGCCCAAAGGGAAGGTGCCGCATGTAAACAGCCGGGATATAGAGAGCGTACAAGAAGCGAAAAATTTCCTCTTTCTCCTCAATCCGGAGCATTTTGCGAGCCGGGCAGCATATTTGGCAGCTCTTAGGAACACACCCTATGATGTGCTGGTTCTGGATCTTGAGGCCAATGACGGTACCCTGACGGCTGCCGATGTGGCGTCTCTCAAGGAAAAGCCTCAAGGCGGCAGGCGTCTCGTCCTTTGCTACCTGAGCGTCGGCGAAGCTGCCGAGTACCGGCCGTACTGGAAAAAGGAATGGCAGAGACAGCGGCCTGACTGGATTGGCGAGGCCAATCCGGCTTGGCCGGGCAGTTATCGCGTACGCTATTGGCGGCCTGCCTGGAAACATATTCTCTACGGCAGCCATGATGCCTATCTGGACCGCATCATGGCCAGCGGTTTTGATGGTGCATTTCTGGATGTGATGGATGGGTGGCAAAGCTTTTTACCGTCTGAGTAAGGCACGTTACTGCAGGCGGAATAAAAGATAAATAGGACCTGCTATGGCGTTATGGGCGCTGGCAGGAAATCAGTTCTTACGGTATATGAGGGATAGAATTATGGTGCAGGAACGACAATTTACATTACTCATCGTCGGGGCAGCTGCCCAGCGCAAGCAGCTGGCTGAACTGTTACAGGGACACTTTGTGCTGATTGAGCGGGATGACGGCCTTAGTGGTGCGTCAGCCTTAGTAAAAGCGGCCCGCGTCGATGCGGTAGTCATCATTTTGGCAAAGGGGCAGCAGCTGGCCGATTTTCAACAGCTTCACGATGACCCGGAATTTCACCGCCTGCCAGTCGTGTTTTTGGCAGAGCAGGTCAGTGCACAAAAAATGGAAGAAAGTTTTTCCGTAGGTGTTTTCGATATCATTCCCCTGCAGGCAGGCCCCCTGTTTTTACAGGCCCGTTTTGCCCGTCTGCGCTATGTGCTGCAAAGCAACAAAAATACGGCTTTGTTGCAGAGCCTTATCCGGCGGGCTATGAAGCAGGAAGACCCTGATCAGGTATTCTTGCACTTTCTGCGGTACCTGGGACTCATGACCGAAGCAGAACGGGCGTATATTTTTGAAGGCAACATTCAAAATCCGTATACGTGGAGCAAGGATCGCAACTATTCTCCCGGCCGGCGTAAGCTCGAGCGGACAGATTATGTAACAATGCGGAAAATCCTCAACCGGCTCTTTGCCCGTTATGGCAGTCTGGCCATTGAAAACGTGGAACAGTGCCTGTGTGCAGACGACGAGAAAAAGCAGTTCCGCCGTCTGGGCATCCGCAATATCGTCGCCGTGCCGGTAGAATTCCATAACCGGCGCCTGTGCGTCATCAGCCTGGAAAACGTGCCTGCCCGTAAGCTGCGGGAAGTACGGCACTTGCTGGAACAGATGGTAACACCTCTTATCATGATGTTTGCCAATCGCAATACGGTCTTTCATTTGCGGGCCAACAGTGCCATCGACCAGATGACGGGAACGCTAAACCGCAATGCCTTTGACCGCGTTGGCTTGGAACTGAATCCCAGGGAAAGTATAGGCGTCCTTTTTGCAGACATTGATAACCTAAAAAAAGTGAACGATGAAAGTGGCCATGCCTGGGGGGACCGTCTCATTTGTGACGTAGCCGAAGCCCTCCTGCGCTTCCGCCATGGCGGGAATGTCTTTCGCATTGGCGGCGATGAATTCGTCATTCTTTGGCAGGGCCTGACGGAAAGACAATTCCAGCAAATGGGACAGCGCCTGCGCTCGCAGCTGGCAGAACGCAATCTGGAATTGTCGCTTGGCTTTTACTGGGCTCCAGATGTCAAGCAGGGCTTTGACGCCGTGATGGACAAGGCCGATCAGGAAATGTATAGCGAAAAGCAGCGGCACCGTCTCGTGGAGATGCGTGCCAAGGGAGAAGTCAGGACCAGTTGATCCCGTACGTGTATACGTGGGAATATAGAAACAGTTGTCCATGAGGGAGAACTCATACTGATGCTTTGGGAAGAGCAGGTTTGTGTAAAGTGAAAGTAACGACAGAGCAGGAAGATACCTGTATGGGAGAATTGCTATGAAACAGGAAAAACAAGCAGTAACAGAACTGATCAGCACGTGCCTGGAACAACTGCCGGGAGGGGTCATCATTTCCCGGGAAGAACCACTAGGTGAATTAGTATATATCAATCAATACGTCGTCGATTTTTTTGACTGCCGCAGCAAAGAGGAAGTCTACCGATTGGCAAAGCATAACCTTCTGGGCCTGGTCCCACAGGAGGAACGGGAGACACTTAGGAAGATCATGTACGCCGACCGCCAGTACACGGCGGCTCCGCTGCACATGCGGTATACGCTCGGTACGCGTACCGGCCGTCTGCGTCATGTCGATGTGCTGGACTATATCGTAGAAATGGACGCTGGTGAACGGCTTCATTATCTCTTTAGTGTGCCTGGCGATGATCCTGTCCTGACGCAGGATGCCTTATCGGGTAAGCGCCGCTTTCTCACGTATACCAGGCAGATTCCCCAATTGGAAGCAGCCCGTCAGGCCCATACCCGATTTGGCCATTTTATCCTTTCACATCGACCACTATAAGATGTATGCCATGAAATATGGCAGCGAAGCTACGGAAAAGATGGTCCTGCGCTGTGCCGCACTGGTACAGGAAATCTTTGCTCATACGTTTCTCTTTTCCCTGTCGGAGGAACGCTTTGTTTTCCTGGCCCATGAAGACGCACTGGAAGAGAACATTTGCCAGGCCCAAGCTCGTATGCGGAGTGAATTTCCCGATCGAATTGTCATGTTCCACTTTGGCATTTACCGTCTCCATGAGCCTGGCGAAGACCTGAATCGTGCGATCACCTGGGCGGAACTGGCCTGTGACAGTATTCGCAATGAGGTGTCTGCCTGCTATGAGGAATGTACAGCACCCTTACGGGAGGAAATACAGATCCGCCGTCACGTGGTCAGCCATATTGATGAAGCTATTGAAAAGGGCTGGATCCGGCCGTATTATCAGCCTGTAGCCTGGGCCGGGGATTTGACCTTGCACGGCTTTGAAGCGCTGGCACGCTGGCAGGACCCGCACTACGGTATGCTCCTGGCGGACATGTTCATCAAGGCCCTGGAAGACTCCCATCAAATCGATAAATTGGACCAGTATATGATTACCTGCATCTGCCAGGAGTACCGGCAGCGTGTCGATTTGGACTTGCCTGTATTTCCTATTTCGCTTAACCTGTCGCGGCTGGATTTCTTTCTTAGCGATGCCTTCCAGGTTCTGGAAGACAATGTCAGGCGCTATGATGTACCGCGGGAACTGATCCGTATCGAAATCACAGAAAGCCTTATGATCGGTGATGCCGGCCGTATGGAAGAGGAAATCAGCCGCTTCCGCGACGCCGGTTACCAGGTCTGGATGGATGATTTCGGCAGCGGCTATTCGTCGCTCCATACGCTGAAAAGCTATACCTTCGATATGATCAAGCTGGACAAGGAATTCATCCGCCCCTTTACGGATAAAGGACAGCGCATCGTTACCAGTATCCTGGCCATGAATCATGTCCTGGCCGTACCGACACTGGTTGAAGGGGTAGAGACGTGGGACCAGCTGGCCTTCCTGCGTAAACGGGGCTGCGAGCTGATTCAGGGGTATCTCCTGGGGGCTCCCATGCCTTATGAAAAAAGTCTGGAAAATTTCAAGCGTATCCAACAGCGCCTGCACGACGGTAACACATAAGTCCTTGTAGATATTGGTTATATATTAGTATATCAGATATAATACTTTCTTTTTTTAAGAGGCTATAGTATAGTAAAGTTCTGAGTAGTTTTTGTTATATAGTATTATGACGCCTTGATGTGTATACCTGAGCTATATACCAACCAAAGGACCTGCTTAAGCCACGGCGTATAGCGCAAACAGTGCCAGGCCGGGATTTGTGTACGAGCAGATTTTGAAGGAGGTTTCATGACAGAGCAAGCAATAAAAGACCGTCAGGCCGTAGCTAAGGGTTTGGAATGCATCCCAGGCGGCGTTGTCATCTTTCGGGGAAATGAGCAGGGGGAATTGCTCTATGCCAATCCCTATGTAATAGACTTTTACGATTGTGCCAACGAAGCAGAATTTAAAGCCTTCACCGGTAATACTATTTATACTATGGTACGTCCGGAAGAGCAGGAAAACCTGCGTCAGTGCTTACGGGAAGAACGGACCGGGCCGGCTGCATATTACCGCATGCGTTATACAGCCTGCACTAAAAAAGGACGGCTCCGGCACCTCGATGTTATCGACCGGGTCGTACAGACGGCAGAAGGAGAGCTGCTGCATTACAGCGTGACACTGCCTGTATGGGATAATGAAGTAGGCCAGGATGCCATGACTGGCACAACGCGCTTTTTGACCTATGCCAGCCAGTTTTTGGCCTTTTATCGCCATGGCACGGCTATGCCGCCCATGAGCCTCATCTTTTTCAATATTGAGCGTTTCAAGCTCTACAATATCAAATATGGTATTGATGCGGGCAGCCAGCTCCTGGCCCGCTGTGCAGCTGTGCTGCAGGAAACCTTTGCCAATGATTTCGTCTTTTGTATTTCCGACGATCGCTTTGCCATCCTGACAGAAGCCGGACAGGTGCGCGAACGCGTCACAGCGGCGCGAAACGTTCTGCGCCAGGATTTTGCCGACCGTGTCGTAGCCTTTCACTTTGGCTGTTACCGGATTACGGACCCGGCAGAAAATTTACACCAGGCACTGGATATGGCACGTCTGGCTTGTGAAAGCATCCGTGGCAGTGTAGAAACGTACTTTTGCGAAGGAACGAAGGACCTGGCTGCCGGACTGGACCTGCGTGCGTATGTCGTCGGCCATATTGACGAGGCTGTAGAAAAGGATTGGATACGCCCGTATTATCAGCCTGTAGTGGCGCTTTCCGGCCTGCGCCACGTGGGCTTTGAGGCGCTGGCCCGCTGGATTGATCCGGTCCACGGCCTGATTATGCCGAAGCATTTTATTTCGGCCTTAGAGGATTCCCAGCAAATTGACAAGCTGGACCGTCATATGATCCGGGCTGTTTGCCGGGAATACAGGCAGCGCGTCGATGCAGGCGAGACCGTTCTGCCTGTGTCGGTCAATTTGTCACGCCTTGATTTTCTTCTTTGCAATGCCTACGAGGTGCTGGAAGAAAATGTCCGCGCTTACGGCGTGCCGCGGCAGATGCTGCGCGTGGAGCTCACGGAAAGCCTGCTCCTCGATGAGGGCGAACGCATCAAAGAAGAAATAGCACATCTGCGCCAGGCCGGGTATGAACTCTGGATTGATGATTTTGGCAGTGGCTATTCTTCGTTGAATACGTTAAAAAATTATGATTTTGATGTAGTAAAATTGGACCGCATGTTTTTGGAACCTTTTACCGGGAAGGCAAAAAAAATCTTAGGAGCTGTCCTTTCTATGAACCAAGCCTTGGGGATACGTTCCTTAGGGGAAGGCTTAGAGACAACCGATGAACTGCGATTTTTCTGTAAGAACCGTTGTGAATTGGCACAAGGGTATTTGCTGGGCCGGCCTCTTCCCTATGAAGAAAGCTTGGCAGAATGTGCAGAAAAACGACAGTGTATACGCCAGAATAGAAACTGCCTCCCAGGCTAGAGGAGGAGAAGTAGAGAAAAAATGCGATGGGACCTCGTTTTTCCCACCTCTTTTTTCCAGGGAAACGGCATGGGCTGTAGGTGAGCAGCCTATGGGACTGAGTGAGGGTATAAGGATGAGAGGGAAGAAAATACAATTGGTGTTAGTTGCCGATGCACGGCGACGAAGATGGTTAAAAGATATTCTTCAGACGGGCTTTGTTTTTTTGGAAGCCTGTGATGTGAATGAAGCGGTAGGGCTGATCCGTCAAAAACGCCGGGTCGATGCCATTATTGTGGCCCCCTCTAGAGGACGGGGCCTGACGACCTTGCGGCGGCTGCACGCTGATCCGCTTTGTCATCATATTCCACTGGCACTCCTCTTGGAAAACGCCAGTGCAGAAGAACAGGAGGAAGCCTTTTTGCAGGGGGCAGTCGATGTCATTTCCCTGCCGGCAGCCGATGCGATTATCCGCGCCCGTTTTAGCCGGATGGACTATGAGCTGCGCAAGCAGAATACCCTGCGCCTGTTACAGCGTATTGTCCGCCGTTCCATGAAGCAGGAAGATCCGGATCAGATTTTTCTGCACTTTTTAAAGTATCTGGGTATGTTGTCCCAGGCAGAAAAAGTATTCATTTTTGAAGGGGATTCCCATTCCCCGTACTATTGGAGTGCCAATGGTGAAACCGGTGTTGGCAGCCGCAGTGTGCCCCAGCGGGATTATGCCCAGCTGCGGGAAACGATGGACAGACTCTTTGAGAAGTATGGCAGTCTGTCCATTAGAAATGTGTCCCAGTATGAAGCAGAAGAGCCTGAAGCAGCGGCTGTACTGCTGGCCTATGGCCTGCACAGCCTTGTCGCACTGCCTGTCTACTTTAACCGGCGGCGTCTCTGTGTCGTTTGTCTGGAGAACGTGCCGACTGGCTGCATGAAGGGCACGCGTATGCTGACCAACCATATAAAGACGCCCTTGATCATGATGTATACAAACCGGAATTCGGTGTACCACCTGCGGGCCAACAGCTCGATCGATCAGATGACAGGCACGCTGAACCGTAATGCCTTTGACCGCTACAGCCAGTCCATTGAGCCGGATGAGAGCATAGGTGTTCTCTTCGCAGATATAGATAATTTGAAACGGGTTAACGACGATCTGGGCCACAGCTGGGGTGACCGGCTCATTTGCGATACAGCAGAAGCCCTTTTGCGCTACCGTTACGGCGGTACGGTTTTCCGTATTGGCGGTGATGAGTTTGTCCTGATCTGGCAGGGACTGGAAAAAGAGGCCTTTTTTGCCTTGGGCCAGCGAATACGCCAGCATCTGGCCGAACGGAATCTGAATAACTCTATCGGTATGTATTGGTCCCCCGATGTAAGGGCCGGCTTTGATGCTATTTTACAGGCGGCAGACCAACAGATGTACGATGAAAAACATCAGCACCGCATCATAGAAGACGGGATGGATAAGGAACCGGGACGGTTTTCTGATGCCTTGGCTAACGGCGAGTTCACCTTTTATTTGCAGCCCTTTGTAAACCCTGCCAGCGGCCAGATTCTCGGCGCAGAAGTACTGGCCCGCTGGATTCGCCAGGATGTCGTCCTGGAGCCAGGCCAATTTATGGAGAAAATGGAGTCAGATACGTTTATTTTCCAGCTTGACGTGTATTTGTGGGAAGCCGTATGCCGTTTTCAACGGGAACTGCTGGATCAGGGCGTGCAACCCATGCCGCTGGCTGTAAATGTAAACGCCCAAGACTTTTATTTGGGTAATGTACCACAGATTATGAGGAACCTTCTGAAAAAATACGACGTGCCTGATGATTTGCTCCTCGTGGAAGTCAAAGAAAAAGATTATCGGCGCAATTCCCACATTCACAGCTGTGTCGACGCCCTGTACGATGAAGGGATCTTTACGGTGATGGATCAATTTGGCATGGAGTATGATTCTCTTCAGGTCTTACCAACACTAAAAGCCCGCGGTGTCAAATTCTGTTACCATAGACGGCCTGATATTGCGGAAGAGTATAAGCAGAAAATCATAGAAAGCCTCTTAAATCTGGCAGAACGGCAAGGCATTCTGGTCAACGTGGCCGGCATGGAAACGGCAGAACAGGTGCAGCTTATCAACCGGCGGGGCTGCAGCTGTGCCCAAGGCTATTACTGGTACCGCCCTATGGAATGCGCGGCCTTTCGCGAGCTGATACAAAAACCTTCGGCCGTACAATCCCGGCAGGACCTGCATATGTTCAATAAAAATGTAGGCACCCTGACGGTGTATCACTTGCTGGCTGAAAATATTATTAGCGAAGCCCGTTTAAATGATATTATCGGTCCAATGGCCATTGTGTCGGTCCAGTATAATGATGAACGGATTTATGTGCGGCAAATGAACCGTGCCTATTACCACCTCCTGGGCAAGAATCCCCAGGAAAAAGCCTTGAATCATGTAGATAACCTGCAAACGGATGAGCCAGGACAGGATTTGATAACGGCGTTCCACCGGGCAGACGACTGTCCGGACAACGGCCACCTCATTTCCTTCCGCTACCGTTGCCAGGGCTTGGAAGAGCCCCTGCACCTGGTGGCCCGTATCCTGCCAATCGGCAAGAACAAACGGTACCGGTATTATCTCGTGTTTTTACATAAATACCGTTAAGTGTAAAGAAAAAGGCCTTTGCTGTCCCACCTAAGAGAGGTGTCTGGCAAAGGCCTTTTGTCGTATTGGTTATTCACCTGTTTCATAATCTAAGATGGCGACTTCTTCTGCCGGCGTGGTAATCGTATCGAGGAGACGGTCAATACGGGCCGTAACGGCACCGTCGAAAAATTCTTCGCCGCAGCTTTCGCATTTCCGGCAGGGGACGTTCTGTACGATGACGTAGCGTTCCGGCAGTTGGATGAAATACGTAGAGGTTGTTTCTATAAGGTCAGGTGCATTGCAGGAGGGGCAGTTCATGAGTGTCGTCCTTTCATATAAAGAGAGAAAAAGCAGCTTTCGCAAGCATTTTGGGAAAGCTGCTTTTTTGTTAGTCTAATTGACGGTCGTAGAGATCGCTCTTTTCGAGGAAGTCTTCGACTGTTTCAAAGCCGAGCTTTTTCAGCATTTCAATGACGTAGGGGTTTTCCATAGGCGTCCGGTAGAGGGCATTTTTGGCATAGGCCTGTACGTTGGCTTTGCCTTCTTCTTTCTTGATGATGGCCCGGGGACCGCCGACACAGCCGCCCTTGCAGCCCATACCTTCAAAGAAGTTGCCGTCCCGGTTGCCAGCCAGGATATCGTTGATCATGGCCTTGCAGTCCGGCACGCCGTCGGCCTTGCGCGTCTTAATGTCGATGGCACGGTCCGGATTGAGCTGGTGTACTGTTTCTGCTACGGCACCGGCGACACCACCAGCGTAGGCATAGCTGATGCCGGCTTCCGAGGCGTGAGGCTGGTTATCTTCAGGCAGGCTGGCCAGGTCGATATTGGTGACTGTAAAGAGGTCGCGCAGTTCCTGATACGTGAGGACGTAGTCGATGGCACCGGCCAGGTCCGGTTCTTTCATTTCTGCTTTCTTAGCCAGGCATGGGCCGATAAAGACGGTCTTTGCTTCCGGATGGAGGGCTTTGACTGTACGGCCGCCGGCGATCATAGGCGATACGGAACCAGGAACGTTGGGCAGCAGCTGATGATAAAGCTTTTTGATCATGGCAATCCACATGGGGCAGCAGCAGCTCGTAAGCTGGAAATCAGCTTCGCTGTTAACCTTTTTGTCGAATTCCAAGGCTTCCTTCAAGGTCAGAATGTCGGCAAAGACGGCTACTTCCAGCATGCCTGTAAAGCCCAGGCTCTTGAGGGCTGTGCGCAGTCTGCCCGATGTAACTTCAGGACCGAACTGGCCGGCTACGGCAGGGGCTACGAGTGCATAAATAGGTCCGTTATAGTCGTGCAGTTCCTGAACGACAGGGATAATATCCTTTTTCGTCGTCAAGGCGTCCATCTTGCAGGCATCGATGCAGGCCTGGCAGCCGACACATTTGCTGTCGTCGATGGCAACGCCGTCTGCTTCATGATGGAGGGCGCCCCAATCGCAGGCGTCAGCACAATCAGCCTGGTCAGGAGGACAGAGACAAGGTTTTACACGCCAAACCAAGGGTTTGTCCTGCGGATGGGCCAGACAGTCCATGAGCTTTAAATCGCCATTTGTTACAGCTTTCACGTCTTTTCCTTCGACGGCCCGCTGCAACATGCTTTTGTATAACTCTTCAAGTGTTAACATAAGCTCCTCCTTACACGTACATAAACTTAAAATATATCTATGCTCTTATCATAGCAATTTTCATATAAAATCACAACTTGTTTTTAAGGAGAATGGGAAAAATGATACAAAGTTTTTATAATTTTACCAGGCTTCCCAGCCTGTTACGTCAGCGATTCCCAGACCCGGTGCATCAGGCAGGCAGAGCTCATTGCCGTCGTAGATAATGCCGCCTGACACGGGGTCAGCGGCCATGAGGTCGGCTGCGTCCAGGTCGTTCAGCATGATGACAGGACTGCCGGCAGAGAGGCTGGCAGCGGCAGTAATGCCGATCTTTGATTCAAGCATACAGCCCATCATGCACGTTACACCACAGGCGCCGGCCATGGCAGCAATCTGTGCGGCTGCCTGGAGACCGCCTGCTTTCATGAGTTTGATGTTGAGCAGGTCGCACGCATGACGTGAGAGAAGCTGAAAGACATCATAAGGGCTGAAGGCGGCTTCATCAGCCATAATGTCCGTAGCCACGTGGTCCGTAACGAACTTCAGGCCGTCAAGATCCCGGGCGGCGACGGGCTGTTCGATGAATTCAATGCCTAAATCCAGATCTTCCAGACGGCGGATTGTACGGACGGCTTCCTTAGCCTTCCAGCCCTGGTTGGCGTCCAGGCGGATGGCTACGTCCGGCCCTACGGCATGGCGCACGGCCTGGACGCGGCGGATGTCGAGGGCGGCGTCTGTACCGACCTTGATTTTTAGGCTCGTATAGCCGCGCTGTACGGCCGTGAGGGCGTGGCGGACCATCGTTTCCGGGTCGTTCAGGCTAATCGTCAGGTCTGAGGCAATACGAGTGCGCAGGCCGCCGAAGAAACGGTACAAGGGGAGCCCGTAGTGCTGGCAGAAGAGATCGTGTACGGCTATATCAAGGGCTGCCTTGGCCGATGTATTATGGGCCATGGAGCGGTTGATGCGGGCCAGGATTTCTTCCCTGTCGTCTATATCAAGGCCTAGGAGCTGCGGCGCCATGACTTCTTTAATGGCGGCGGCTACGGAGGCGTGACTATCACCGGTAATGACTACCGTTGCCGGTGCGCTGCCCCAGCCGATGGCACCGTCATCTGTGTGGACCTTGATGACCAGGTCTTCTGCCGTGTCGACACGGCGCAGGGCCGTAATAAAAGGTACCTTCAAGGGAATTGAGATTTTCCCTGCTTCAATCTTGGTAATTTTCACTATTGTACACCTCATCACATATGGGATACTTTGTATTGTACTGGCCTTGTAGCGTAAATTCAAGCACTGCAGGCTTGCAGAGGCGTGAATGTGAAAATTTTACCTTGAATTTACAAAGGGCCTATACTATACTGAAGATGGTCTGAACGCGGGTCTTGGGGGAGCTCCCTGGACCTGTTATATATCTATATTATTATATTAATGGCCAACATGCGAGGGAGCCCGTAGGCCGGGCTGAGAGGGTACCAGAGTGCCGACCGTCAGGTGAGATACCGGAGTGAACCGGATCCTTTTGACGCATGTTGCCTGCTGCTGAGAGAGGAACCGTATGTCCTCTCTCTTTTTTATTGCCCTTATTATATATATTAAAGGAGTGTTGTATATGAAAAAATGGAAAATGGCAGTGGCCCTGCTGGCCTTGAGCAGTCTTTTGCTGGCCGGCTGTGGCAACGGTGAAAAAAGTGCCGGCAATACGAAGGAAATCCCCGAATTGAAGATTGCGATTTCTCCCTATCAGGATGCCGAAACGATTCAGACAAAGACTGAACCCTTAGGTAAGATGCTGCAGGCAAAAATGAAGGAAAAAGGCTATACCATCGACAAGGTGAGTATCAACGTCGGGACGTCCTATAATGCCGTCGGCGAAGCCTTGAGCTCTGGCAGCGCCGACGTAGGCTTTATTTCCGGCGCGACGTACGTTCTTTATGAAAAGGACGTCGATGTCCTGTTGACAGCCCTGCGCGAAGGCATCAACAAGGATACGACAGACCTTGCTGTCTGGAACGATGGCCAGCCGGAAGTATTTACGAAGGATCTGGTCACGTATTACCGCTCGGCTATTTTCGTCGGTCCCAGCGCCAAAGGACAGGCCATCCTGGCTAAGGTAAAACGCGGCGAAAAACCGACGTGGGATGAGCTGAATGATCTCACCTGGGCGGTCATGAGTCCGGCTTCGGCATCGGGATATTTATATCCGTCCTTGTGGCTGAAAGAAAATTACGGCAAGAAAATTTCCGATCTGGCCCATGTGGTCCAATCGGACTCGTACTCTACGTCGGCAGCACGTTTGGCCTCAGGCCAGGTTGATGTCCTTACGGCGTATTCCCATTTCCGGGCCAAGATGGCTGAAGATTGGCAGACGAAGCTGGGCGGTACGTCTGATATTTGGGCCCAGACCGGGGTCATTGGTGTAACCGGGAAAATTTACAACGACACGGTCAGCGTCAGCAAAACCAGCGATGTCATGAAGGATGAAGGCTTCCGCAAGGCCTTGGGCGAATCGCTCATCGAAATCGGCAAGACCGAAGAAGGCCTCAAGGTTCTGAAGACCATTGGCCACAAAGGCTATGCCTGGGCAGACCCAAAGGATTACGACGGGGAACGGCAGGTACAAAAGGAACTGAAATAAGAAAAGGGAGAGGAGGAAACTGCTGTGGAAGCACTGGAACTGCGCCATGTGTGTCAGGCCTATGGCAAAAAGCAGGTATTAGATGATATTTCCCTGACCGTACACGCAGGAGAGTTTGTTTCCATTATCGGCCCCAGCGGTGCCGGCAAGACGACACTTCTGCGCCTTTGTAACGGTATGCTGCAGCCTGCGTCGGGCCAGGTCTGGGCTGGCGGTACGCGCCTCGATGGCCTTAAGGGCCGGCAGAAACGGCAGGCGCAGCAACAAATCGGCATGATCTTTCAGGATTTTTGCCTTGTCGAAGAAATGTCGTGTTTGCAAAACGTCTTAAACGGTGCCCTAGCCCGCGTATCCTTTTGGCGTGCCTTAAGCGGCCGCTTTCCTCGGGCAGAACGGCAGCGTGCCGTAGAGGCTCTGGCTGATGTAGGTCTTAACGAACTGGCTGATGCACCGGTGCGTACTCTCAGCGGTGGCCAAAAGCAGCGCGTAGCCATTGCCCGCACGCTGGTCCAGCAGGCGTCCCTCATTCTGGCAGATGAGCCGGTGGCGTCTCTCGATCCCCAGACGGCACGGCAGGTCTTGGAGCTGCTGCGCCGCCTGCAGCAGCGGCGGGGTCTGACCGTACTCATGAACAGCCATAACGTGGATCAGGCCCGGACCTGGTCTGACCGCATTGTGGGCCTCCAGGCTGGGCGCGTCTTTTTTGCAGGCCCGCCTGACGCCTGGGACGAAGCACGTCTGGCAGCCCTCTACGGGAGGAATTGTCATGAAGCATAGGGCTTGTTATACCGCCGCCTGGCTTATCCTGCTGGCCTTTACATTCGTAGCGGCAGCTAGTACCGGTTTTTCTGTTTCCTTGCTCATCCGGCGGGGCTCGTATTTCTTCGATATTGCCGCTGCCATGGTGCCGCCGTCGTGGTCGTACGTGCCCGTCGTCGTGGCGCCATTATGGGCGACGATCCGCATGTCCTTAGCGGGCACGGCCCTAGGCGCCTTGCTGGGCCTGGTCTTGGCTGTCGCGGCCAACGCGTACGTCAATCCCTGGCCTTTTTTCCGCTTGCCCCTTAAGGGCCTGATTCATCTGGTGCGTACGATTCCGGCGTTGATCCTGGCCCTCTTATGTACTTTCCTCGTGGGCATTGGCACCCTGGCCGGGACGCTGGCACTCTTTCTCTATACGACGGCTGTCATGGCCCGCATTGGCTACGAGGATATGGAAAATGCGGACCTGACGGCAGCCTGCGCCTTGGCAGCTGCCGGTTGTGGCCGCCTGAAGGCCTGCGTGCGGACGGTTCTGCCAGCCGTTCTTTCGGGCTATTTGACAAACGTCCTGTATTTGCTGGAGGCCAACGTGCGTCATGCGGCTATCCTGGGCTTTGTCGGGGCCGGCGGCATTGGCCTTCTGCTCAATGAACGGCTGGCTTGGCGGGAATACGCTGACGTCGGTGCCATTCTCTTGCTCCTCTACGTCGTCGTCATTGCGACGGAAGGCCTGAGCGAATGGCTGCGCCGCGTTTTGGACGGTACCTATCGCCTGGGCCGTGCCGGACGGTTCTGTACGGGCCTTTTCCTGGCCCTGTTGGTCCTCATCTCCCTGACGGCCCTGCGCCTGCCTGAAGCAGGCCAGACGAGCCAGGCCGCAGCCGCTGCCCTCGTGAGCGGCCTCTTGCAGCCCGATTGGTCTCTCCTCTTGGCGACGGACCATACAGGCGTAGCCTATTTATTGTATGAAACCTTTTGTATTGCCTTTTTGGGAACCTTAGGCGGTTTAGTCATTGCAGCCTTCTTTTCCTTTATCGCGAGCTTTCGCCTGGCGCCGTGGGTCCTTTCCGTGCCGTCGCGCCTGGTCCTGCTTCTCATCCGCACGGTACCGGTCTTTGTGTACGGCCTCATGTGGATCCGCGTCACCGGACCGGGACCCTTCGCCGGCGTCCTTACGCTTATCCTTTGCAGTGTCGGTCTCCTGGCTAAGCGCTTCCTCATTGCCATCGATGATATTGACCGTCATCCCTATGGGGCTCTCCTGGCTTTGGGCAGCAGCCGGCCTGCCGCGTTGGTGCGGGCCATTGTGCCACAGCTAGGGCCACGCTATGCAGCGGCAGTCTTGTACAGGCTGGACGTCAATTTGCGCGATGCTGCTATTTTGGGGCTCGTCGGCGCCGGCGGTATTGGTACGCCCCTTATCCTGGCCATGATGCATTACGATTGGCACGCGGCGGCGTCCCTCCTGTGGGGGCTCATTGCCCTGGTGACGGCCGTTGAGATGGCTTCGGAATGGCTGCGTAAGGTGCGGCGCTTTTAAGGCAGACCCGATGAGGTGATTACTCTTTGGCATAGATTCGGGAGTAATCGCCTTTTTTGGTATACTTTTCCTGCCATCAGGCCGTAAAGACTTGCTATTTGACAGGTTATGTGATATATATTTAAGTGTATATCTATGAGTGTATCCTATTAACTATGTATTAGAAAAAGAAAAGGGGCTGTGGTATGTACCATATAAGCATTCTTACAGGTCATCAAGACGAAGACGATTTTGGAGAGCGGTTGGGCGATATTGCCGATGTTGCGTATTGCCCAGTTAGCGATGATGAAGAACAACTGGCAGATGAATTGAAGGATGCAGACATTATTATCTGCAAACACGAAAAGATAACGGCTTCACTTCTCGAAAAACTGGATGAGCTGAAGCTGATTGTAATTCTGCGTTCGCGTTTTGATAACGTAGACGTACAGGCTGCGGCACAGCGGGGCGTTAAAGTCCTGCGCAATGCCGATTACTGCACGGATGATATTGCAGACCACACGTGTGCCATGATTCTGGCCTTGATTCGTCAGATTCCGGAATACCAGGATGATATCCGCCGGCACAGCCGTTGGCAGTTTGGCAGCGTGAAATGGGAGTTGCACCGCGTCAGCAGCCATCTTATCGGCCTCGTTGGCTTTGGCCGTTCCGGACGCGCAGTAGCGGCCCGCATGCAGGCCTTTGGCTGTACCGTGCAGGCCTATGACCCGTTTGTAGAAGAAGAAGTCATGTTGGAACGGAATGTCAAACCCGTCGATTTCGATAAGCTCATGCGCACGAGTGATATTATTTCCCTCCACGTGCCACTCAATGAAACGACGCGCTATCTTTTCCGGGACGAACAGTTTGATGAAATGAAAGAAGGCTCTATGTTCGTCAATTGCAGCCGTGGCGGCCTCGTAGATGAAGCGGCTCTGTACCACGCTGTCGACGACGGCCACGTACGCAGTGCGGCTCTTGACGTCCTGTCCATGGAACACCCGGGGCCCATGATGCTTAAGATGATGACCCGGCAGGAGTTCCTGTTGACGCCGAGCATTGCCTCACACTCTGTAGAAGCAGAAAAACAGCTGCATGATGATGCGGAACGCTATATTCGTGCCTTTGTGGCAGGAGAGACGGAAAACCTCCCGTTTATTCCGGCCAGTGGTGTCTGATAGCCGCAGAATTTGCACTGAAAGTGAAAATCCTGTAAAATATATAAACAGGCGTGTCGCCTGTTTATATATTTTTATTTAAAGGAGGTTTCTAGACTCTTGCGTATTTGGAAACTAGTAGGGATGGCTTTGGTATGTCTGGCCTTGCTCGCCGGCTGTGGCTTCACGGGAGAACAGAAGCAGGAAACAGCGGCGGCTCCGGAACCGGCAAAGCAAGTAGAAATGGCTGTGCCGAAAAACGGTGTGCCTGTCCTGATGTACCATATGATTGGCGTCGATCCGGCAGATCCGCACAATCAGGCGTGCCTGACAGAAGAAAATTTCCGTAAGCAGATGAAGTTCCTCAAAGATAACGATTTTCATCCGATTACGATGGAACAGCTCTATGAATACATGGCTTACAATAAACCCGTTCCCGTACGTCCCGTCGTGCTGACCTTTGACGATGGCTACCCGGATACGTATTCTATCGTAATGCCTGTGATGAAAGAATATGGCTTTGCCTGTACCGTTTTTATCCCGACCTACGATGCAGACCAGAGTACGCGTCTGACGTGGCAGCAGATCAAGGAAATGCAGGCTGCCGGCATGGAGATTGCCTCCCACGGCTATCATCATGAACGGGTCAACGAGATGGGCGGCAATACGCTGGAAGCAGAAATACAAAAAAGCCAGGCTGAGCTCAAAGAGCACCTGGGCATTACGAATGAATATTTCTGTTATCCCTATGGCGGCTATAATCCCGCAGCGGCCAAGGTGCTGAAGCAGTTTGGCATCAAACTGGCCTTTACCATGGATCCGGGCTGGGCAAAATACGGCGATAATCCGTATGCTGTCAAACGCATCTGGATTGGCAATGAAGTGGATATTGATAATTTCAGGCAGCGCGTTACGACTGAAAAATATGAACAGCGATAGAGACAGTTGCGTGCGTATACGATGAGGTAATTATGAAACTGAAAGATATAGGGAAGTTTTTCGTTGTACTGCTTGTATTCTTTGCGGTAACCTCTCCGGTTGTCGTACTGTTCGGGCCTTTTGATAATATTAAGCGGACTGTAGTCGGCGCCATCTTGAAGAGCCGTCACCCGCAATATATTACGTGGCTTTTTACGCAGGATGAAATCGATAAGATCTTAGGCGGTATCAGTACAGCTCCGAAGCAGGAATTATTTAAATTCAAGGTCCGTACGGACTCTTCGTTAAAATTGCAAAATATCGAATCCAGCCGTTTCAAGGGCTTTTTGCTGGAAATCCCTGATCCTAAGCGGGTCAAAGTGGGAACGGCAGAAAATATGGATGAAAAAGGGGAAACGACGAGTGGTATTGCCCAGCGTTACAATGCTGTAGCGGCCATCAATGCCGGCGGTTTCTATGATGCCAACGGCACCGGTACAGGCCGCAGTCCCTATGGCTTTATCGTCCACGACGGCAAGTTCATCCTCGGCGGCGACACGGCCGACAGTGAAGTCAATGAATTCATCGGCTTTACGAAAGATGGCAACCTCGTAGCTGGCAACTACAGCAAGGGCGAAATCATTTCCATGGATATTCAGGAAGGGATTACCTTCGGACCACCGCTGATCGTCAACGGCCAGAAAATGATCACTGTCGGTGACGGTGGCTGGGGCGTCGGTCCGCGTACGGCCATTGGCCAGCGCAAGGACGGCACGGTCTTGTTCCTGGTTATCGATGGGCGTCAGCCATCGTATTCCATTGGCGCAACGCTCCGCGACCTGCAAAATATCATGTATGAACAGGGCGCGTATATTGCAGCTAATCTGGACGGCGGTTCCAGTTCGACCTTATATCTGAATGGGAAAGTCGTAAACAAACCGGCGGATCTTCTCGGTGAACGAATGATTCCGACGGCCTTTATTGTGAAGTAGGAGGGGAATCATGAAGCTGGGAAAAGTGCTTTTGGCATTCGCCATCGGCATCGGCATTCAGGCCGGTGTGTACTACTACCTGGATACAGTCCTCTTTGCACCAACTTCGGATTTCCAGATTGGCAGTACGAATCAACAGGAAAAGCTGGGTTTCGGTGTAGAACCGAATGGCCAGACCTATTATTCCTATGATAAGCGGTTTATGGCGACGATTGTCGATGATGTTGTTTCTATTTATGAAGCCGGCAAGAGTTCGGAACCGCAGCGTATCAGCCTGCATGGACGCAAGGTGTCGTTTTTCGAGTGGCTGCCTGACCGCGATTTGGCTATTTTCGCAACCTACGGCAAGGATGAAAAGACAGGCCGTTATGGCGTATATATTGCCCAATATAACCCGATCTATCCGGACCGGGAATTGGATACGCCCATTGAAAATGCGCCCCAGGGCAGCAAGATTGTCGACGTAGCGTATTCGACAGCGACGAATGTCGTCTATATGAAATTGGAAGTGGACAAGGACAAGTATCGCATTTACCGTACAGATGCTAACTATGATACACGCCGCATTAACGTCCAGGCAGAAAATATTGGCCGCATTGCTGTATTCTACGACCAGGATATTTTCTTCTACGATAATCTGCGTACCGGTGTCGTATACATGTTTGACGGAGCAACGAGCAGCTGGCGGGAAATTTCGCCGAGCGGCAAGTTCCGCCTCATTGGCATAGACGGCCAGGAAATCTTCATTGCCGAAATGAATTCGGATAATGAAGTAGTGGCAGCGTACCGCGGCCGCTTGAAGAAGGGCTTTACGAAGATTGCAACGTATAAGACACCAGAAAAATTCTCGGATATTACCTTGAACAGTATGCGTGAAGCTGCCGATAAGGTAGATAATAACAAATAACCAGAGCAGGCGCCGTAAGGGCGCCTGTTACTGCATAGGAGTGAGTTAGATGGCAAAAAATAAGATTCCTAAAAACCGTTCGCTGGAAGACATGTTTGCCGGCGTAAAAGAAGAAGTTACCTTTGAAACGGCAGACTGGGACGACGAAGAAACGGTGGCCAAGCGCCCTGTCGCTAAGAAAAAAGGCACCGGTACGTCGGCAGAAGATTTCCGCAAGCAGTTCTTTACCGATGAATTGCAGCAGCGTGTAGGAACGCTGCTCCTGGAAATCAAGATGGCCTACTATAAGGACGGCGTAGGCGATATTTCCCTGGAAGTCGTCAAAGACGGCCGCAATGTAGTGATTAAAACGGCACCGAAAACGAGCAAAAAGCTGAAAAAATAAAGCGTGAAATGAAAATAGGACGCACCCGGCGGGTGCGTCCTATTTTATAGGGTATTATTGCTGCTGCCGTTCGGCAATGCGTTTGGCAATGGCGTGGTACATCATGGCCGATAAGGGGACTGCTACGTGTACCTTTTCTGCCGTGCGGACCAGGAGACCGCTAAAGGTATCAAGCTCGCTCTTACGGCCGGCCATAATGTCATTGGCCAGGGAACTGTAGACGTCCTTGTTCTTTTGGGCAATGACGCGGCCATAGATCGTTTCGACCAGGTCCTCCGGCAGGGTAATGCCTGTGGCGCGGCCGACGTTTGTCGCTTCTTCGAGAAGGGTGTGGAATTGTTCCTTTCCGTCGGGCCGGGCGAAGATGGCACCGATCGTTTCTTCGTAATAGGCGGTAATGACGTTAAAGGCGCAGTTCGTAATATATTTGATCCAGATCTGCGTGCCGATGGCAGCGCCTTCGTTATGGATGCGCAGGCCTTCATGGGCGAGAATTTCTTCGACACGCCGGCAGCTGTCTGCGTCGTCGGAGCCAAAGAAAATACGGGCAAATTTGCCGCTTTGTTCAATGGAGAAATCGTCATTGTATTTGGAGTTAATATAGACTGCGGCATCGATGATATGGCCTTGGGGGACGATTTCTTTTGCCTTTTCCGCATGGTCAATGCCGTTTTGGATGAGAAAGACGATCGTATCTGCACCGATGCAGGGAATGACTGCCTTGAGGGCAGCTTCGAGGGAATAATTTTTAACGCAGACAAAGATTACGTCCTGAATGCCTGTGTCGGCCGGTGTATCTGTCACGGCCGGATGGGTTACGTGTTCACCGAAATATTCGCTGTGCAGGACGAGCCCTTTGGCAACCAGCGATTCTTTACGGGCCTTACGGGCAATCAGTGTTACTTGGCCGGGATAATAGGTGCTGAGGAACGAGGCTAAATAGCCGCCTACGCCACCGATACCGGTTACCATTAATTTCATATATGTGCCTCTCTTTCTTTTAATACTTCATAAAAACGTTCTGTCAGGGGTACGGCTACACCCAATGCGCGGGCCTTGCGTACGAGGACGCCGCTGAATGTTTCCAGCTCACTCGGCCTATGGGCGGCAAAATCGCGGGCCATAGAACTGCTTAGGTCGAGGCCTCGCCGGTTGAGAAAGCGGTCATAAATGCGGGCCGTCAAATCATCAGGCAGCTTGGCGCCATCGGCCATGGCAACGGCATAGGCTTCATCGAGAAGGGTCTGGAATTCCTTTAAGCGCGTCGGCGGTTCCAGCAGACCCCGTGTCGTACAGCCGTAATAGGCGGTAATGGTATTATAGCCGCAGTTGACGATGAATTTGTGCCAGAGCTCCGATTTCATATCGTCGGCAATGTAGCAGTTTATTTCGCCTTCGTGATTGAGAACGGAAACGACGCGGGCAGCGGCCTCTGCTTGTGGCGCTGCGACGATGATGCGGGCATAATTGCAATTATGGTCAATGGAGTAATCAGGGCGGTAATTGGCCGCAATGTATACCAAGGCATTGACAACGATGCCGCCTTGCAGCAGGGCACGGGCCGTTTCGTAGTGATCGATGCCGTTCATGATGGGGACGACCAGCGTCTCCGGGCCTACGCAGGGCTGTACGGCCGCCAGCGCAGCGGGCAGGGAATAATTTTTCGTGCAGATGAAAATCATATCCTGAATGCCTGCTTCAGCCGGTGTATCCGTAACAGCCGGATGGAAGACCTGTTCTCCCAGCAGCTGGCTGTGGACGACGAGGCCTTTTTCCCGTAAGGAATCACGTCGCTTCCTGCGGGCAATGAGCGTCACTTCAGCATAGTGTGAGCAGAGAACGGCTGCGACGTAGCCGCCGACACCGCCAATGCCGGAAACCATAAGCTTCATAATTACACCTTCTTCATTTGGTATAGGTACGATTTTATTATAGCAGAAAAAAGGCCTTACTCCTATGAGTAAGGCCTTGATTTGGAGCGGATGAAGGGGATCGAACCCTCGTACCAAGCTTGGGAAGCTCGTATTCTACCACTGAATTACACCCGCATGATAGGTACTTATATATTTTACCAGCAAATACTATATTTGTAAAGAAAAAGAGCCCTATCATCTGTGATGGGGCTCTTGAATGTCAGCGGTTTTGTCCGTATGGTACATACGGATTAGGCTGCTGCTTTTGTTGGTTCTGGGATGGCGTTTGGTTTTGCGGCGGATTTTTCAGATTCTTACTGGCTTTTTTGGAATCCTTTTTATTGTCTTTCTTTACTTGCTTGTAGTCCTTGTTTGTATCCGCTTTATCCTTTTTTACGTTGTCGGTTTTATTTTTCTGGCTGTTCCATTTTGCCGTAGGATTAGCCTGTGGTGCCGGCTGTTGTGCCTGAACCTGCTGACCCTGCCACGGGTAGGACGTATAGGACTGCTGTCCCTGGGCAAAGGCGAAGCTGCCGCTCATGGCAGCCGTTATAGCCGTCAGAACGGCCATGTGTTTGATCATGTTCTTCATTTGTATTCCCCCTTTGAAAGTAACTATAGTATAGTCTTTTTTTGTGACAAATATGTTGCAAAAGAGTAGCAATATGAAAACAAAAAAGCGCACTGACTGGGGATGCAGTGCGCTTCTTTGTTATGGTATATAGTAACCCGGTTAACAGCCTTAGTGTGCTGTCGGAGCCGGAGCCACTTCCTGTTTGCGGGCAGCTTCTTTTGCTTCGTGTTTATCCATGTTGCGGGCGAAGAGGCCGGCCAGCATGGAACCGGTGATCTGGTGCACAGCAGCACCTACAGCAGCCGGGATAGCGACGGCCGGAGCGAAGTAGACGGAGCAGATGGAAAGAGCCAAGGCATCATTCTGCATGCCGACTTCCAAGGTAACGGAATGCTGCTGCCGTTTGCCAAAACCGAGCTTGCCAGTGATGAAATAGCCAAGAGCAAAACCGAAGAGATTGTGTAAGAGAACGAGAACGACCATGAAAACACCAAGCGATACGATTTTAGCACCGTTTACGGCAACGACACCACCGAGGATGGAAAGAACGGCAAAGGCAGAGACGAGAACGAGTACTTTCTGGAGCTGGGCCAAATATTTTTCACCGACTACACGATGGACGAGCAGACCTAAAACGAGCGGTACGAGGATGACCTTCATGACCGTCAGAGCCATGGAGAGGAAGGAAACCGTAACCCATTGACCGGCCAGTGCCCAAACGAGGAAGGGCATCATGATCGGGGCGAGGAGCGTAGAAACGGTCGTGATAGAAACGGCCAAAGGTACGTCGCCTTTAGCGAGGAAGCTCATGACATTCGATGCCGTGCCGCTGGGGCAGGAGCCGAGGAGTACCATGCCGACGGCTAATTCCGGCGAGAGACCAAAGACCATGACCAAGGCGTAGGCTACGAGCGGCATGATCGTATAATGACAGACCGTGCCGGCCAAGACTTCGCGCGGACGCTGCAGGACGAGACGGAAATCAGAAGCGTGAAGCGTCATGCCCATACCAAACATGACTACGCCTAAGAGCCAGACCGTATTGGAGACGGCCCAGGTAAAACCGGAAGGAACGAAATAGCCGCCTACGATGGTGAGTAAGACGAGCCAGGTAAGATTTTTTCCAACAAAACCGCTTAATTTGGTAACGAAATTCATCATGATAACTACCCCCTGAAATAGAAAAAAGATAATGGATTCGGCAAATAACAAACGGCTGATTGTATTACCTGGAGAATAAAAAAACGCTTTGTCTCTTCTGAAAGAGACAAAGCGTTAAATGCTCTGCGGTACCACTCTTATTGTCGTTAAAAACGACCCCTCTACAGACATCACCGAAAGATTTCTCTAACGTTCAATGCCGGACAGGATAACGGTTGTCAATCGGCCACACTTACTTGCAACGGACGCGTTCAGCTGGCAGCTCCTGGGTGATTTTCCTCATAGTCTTTACATCCTGCCTCGCACCATACGGCAGGTTCTCTGTAATGTCAGGGTCTGTAAGTACTTTTCCCAATCAACACTGTTTGGTTGTTTGCTTGTGTCGTATTATACGCAATGACGGGGAAAGAGTCAAGTACTTTATTATTAATTTATTAAAATAACAAAAAATAACTAAATTGCCATATATACGGTATAAAAGGATGGATTCATTCCAAAATAGAATGATAAAATTAATAAAACGATATAGTTTGAGAATGATATTGCGTTAAACGTCATAGGTAGCTTAACCATGGGGATACGGCCGTTTTTTTTGCAGTGTTGGCAAGAAAAAAACGGCCTTTACAAGACGGAAAAGAGTGCTATACTGTCAAACATAAAGTTTGAAGCGATGATTTCATGAAAATCGTCGGTGTAAACTTTAATATATTAATATATTTATATTTCTATTAAAGGGGAAACACAAAAGGGGTGTATGCATGATGGCACATTTTAATCCGGTTACACCGGAACTGGTAGCGGACTTGAAACGGGTCCTCAGTGACAAGCAAGTAAAGACAGACGAAGAATATCTTACAGCCTATCAAACGGACGAAGAAGGCAATTCCTATTATTTCCACAAGCCTGAGGTAGTCGTCTTTCCGGAAACGACGGAACAGGTAGCAGACGTCGTCAAATTAGCGAATCAGTACTTGGTACCGCTTACGCCGCGCGCAGCCGGCTCGGGCGTCGCCTGCGGGGCCATCCCTGTGTACCACGGTATCGTTGTCGAATTGGACCGCATGAATAAGGTTCTCACCTTCGATGCAGATAACATGTATGCCGTTTGCCAGACCGGTGTGCGAACCAGTGATCTCCAGGAAATGGCCCGGCAGCATCATTTACTCTATGCCGGCGACCCATCCAGTGCCGAAAGCTGCCAGATTGGCGGCAATGTAGCCAACAATGCCGGTGGCAACAAGGCTGTTAAGTATGGCACGACGCGCAACCAGCTCTACAGCCTGAAAGTCGTTACGCCGACGGGGGAAATCGTAACGGCTGGGGCGCGCCTGCAAAAGAGCTCGACCGGCCTCTGTTTGGAACAGCTCTTTGCCGGTTCTGAAGGGACACTGGGTATCATCACGGAAGTGACTGTAAAGCTTCGGCCTTTGCCGCCGTACCGCTTCAACGTAGTCTGTGTCTTTAATAGCGATGAAGAAGCCTTTGCCTTGCCCAATAAGATCCTCAAGGCCGGTATCGACCCGACGAGCATTGAATTCATGGATAACGAAGCCCTGGTCATGACGACGAAATTCCTTTCCATGCCTATGCCTCATGTCGATGAAGGGGCAGACTACGTCATCGTCACGGTAGAAACGTTCAGCCAGGATGATGCCGACCGCAAGATGGAGCAGCTCTGCGACCTGGCAGAAGCCAACGGTGCCGTTGATGTCCTCGATGCAGATGAACGGATCTGGAAGCTGCGCAAGCAGTTTGCCGAAGCAGCGCGGGACGTGGATAAAATGTTCCAGACCGAGGATTTTGTCGTTCCCTTGGACCAGATTGCTGCCATGACGGCCCAGATTCCGGAACTGCGGGAAAAATACGATCTCTATTGCGTCACTGTAGCCCATATCGGTGATGGCAATATCCATGTCCTGCCCCTGAATGCCAAAGGCCTTTCACCGGAAGCATGGTTTGAAAAAATCAAAGCCTTCCATGCAGACCTTTTCCCGCGCGTCTACGCCTTAGGCGGCAAGATGTCCGGCGAACATGGCATCGGCTACAAGAAGCTCGAAGAATTTGCCAAGTGCACACCAGCGGCAGAGCTGCACGTCATCAAGGCCATCAAGAAAGCCTTGGATCCTAATAATATCATGAATCCAGGAAAACTGGTCGATATGACAGGCGATTTCGTTGCTGGTTAATTGAATAGTTATGCAAAAAAGACGCTGGCTCCGAGGGGGAGTACAGCGTCTTTTTTTAGAAATGCCGTTGTTCTTTTACGGCTTGGTATTGAGCCAGGAGATTGGGCTTTTCCGGGCTTTGATAAACGTAATCCGGACAGGCAGCCTGCGCCTTTTCTACGGCAGCCTTAAAATCATAGTAGACCTGCCATTTTGCTTCGACCAGGTCTTTGCCTGTTTGCCGCAGGAGAAAGGCCGGGTGATACGTTGGCATGACGGGAATGCCCTGCCAGTCGAACCACTTGCCGCGGTTGCGCATGATACTGGCAGCGTGGCCGTAGAAATACTGAAAGGCTACCTTGCCCAGGCAGATGATGACCTTGGGGGCGACGAGTTCGATTTCCCGGACGAGATGGATGTTGGCACAGCCCTTGCCTTCTTCCAGCGTCGGCGTACGGTTGTTTTTGGGCCGGCATTTGACGATGTTCGTGACGTAAATACGGTCCCGCGTGAGGCCGACGCTCCATAAGGCTTTATCGAGGAGCTGGCCTGACGGGCCTACGAGAGGAACACCATATTCATCTTCCACACCGCCTGGCCCTTCGCCGACGAACATGATGGGTGAGGCCGGATCACCCGTAAAGCCTGTAGGACCGCGATTGCCTTCGTGACGCAGCTTACACGCTTCGCACTGGGCGAGATCCTGCAGCCAGGCTGCCATCTTGTCGCCGCTCATCGTACGCGCCCTTCTGTGAGGGTTACGTCCTTCATGGTCAGGTCAGCCAGCACGGCACCGGTCACTTCCATGATGGAGGCAGCCGGTAAAAATACCTGCTGTCCCCGCTGGCCGGCACTGATGCTGATGGCGTCATACGTTTCTGCCGATGCATCAATATACGTTGGAAATTGTTTTTTCATACCAATAGGCGAGCAGCCGCCGCGGATATAACCGGTCAGGCCGGGCAGGTCTTTGACATGCAGGAGCTGCACGCTTTTATTGCCACTGCAGGCCGCCGCTTTTTTCAGGTCCAATTCTTTATCGCTGGGAATACAGAAGACGACAGGGCCGGTCTTATTTCCTTGTCCGACGAGGGTCTTAAAGACCTGTTCCGGATCCATGCCCAGGGCTGCTGCCGCGTGGACGCCGGAAAGGTCGTCTTCCGAGTATTCATAAGCCTTCGTTGTATAGGCTATTTTTTGTTTATCTAAAATGCGCATGACGTTTGTCTTCTTTAATTTGGCCATGCTTTCGCCTCCCTGCATTGATTTGTTTCACTTTACTATAGCATAGGGACGTGAGAAATGCCAGGGGACCTGCCAGGTGACGATTTTGGCTAAATCATATATTGCATTGCAGGAACAGCTCGCTTATAATAGAATATACAGCAATTATGATTTTATTCACACTCTGAGGAGGTGCACATAATGAAGATAGCAGCCGTACAGGCAGCCATTGCCTATGGAGATGTAGAAAAGAATTATGCTTTAGCAGCAGAGAATATAAAAAAGGCGGCAGCTGCCGGAGCCGACCTCGTTGTCTTGTCGGAGCTTTGGAATACGTCCTTTTATCCGCCAGATATTATGGATCTTGCCGACCGGGATGGCGTCCGGACACAGGCCTTTTTGTCAGAAGAAGCGAAGCGCTACGGCGTCCACATCGTTGGCGGTTCCGTTGCCAATCGCCGTGGTGACAATCTGTACAACACGACCTTTGTCGTAAATAAGGCGGGCCAGGTCATCGCTACGTACGACAAAGTCCATCTTTTTACGCCTGGGGGAGAAGACACGGTGTTTACGCCAGGCGATCATCTGAATGTATTTGAATTAGACGGTATCAAAATGGCTTCGATCACTTGCTATGATATCCGTTTTGGCGAATGGGTGCGTATGGCAGCCCTGGCAGGTGCCCGGATCTTGTTCGTTCCGGCTGCCTGGGCAGAACAGCGGCGGCAGCACTGGCTGATACTCAATCAGGCCAGGGCCATTGAAAACCAATTCTATGTCGTAGCCGTCAACAGCTGCGGAACGACCGATACCGTGCGTTTTGGTGGCAGCTCGCTGATTGCTGACCCATGGGGAACCATGCTGGCCCAGGGCGGGGCAGACGAAACGATTCTCCTGGCAGATGTGGATTTTTCCATTACGGAAAGAATTCGCCAAAAGATCAACGTCTTCCGTGACCGCCGGCCCGATTTATACAAATTATAACGATTTAAGGAGTTGAGGTCCTCATGGAAGGGGCTATTCATGGCCTGCAGGGTATTTTTGAGGTCATTTTTATCATTGCGATTGGCTTTGTCTTGTGCCGCAAGGGCTGGTTTGACAGCAATACGAGTGCCCTCTTGACGCGCATCGTCATGAAGGTGGCTTTGCCGCTCTACATGGTGGTCAATATGGTGCGTGATTTTACGCACGATTCGCTCGTACAGATGGCACCGGATTTGCTGCTGCCCTTTGCGTCTATCTTCTTGGCTTACATTGTCGGACGCATAGCGGCGAAGGTGTTGCATATCCGTAAGGAACGGCAGGGCATCTTTATTACGTGCTTTTTTATTGCCAATACTATTTTTATCGGCCTGCCGGTTAATCTGGCCCTCTTCGGACCGAAGAGTGTGCCATCGGTTATGTTGTACTATATGGCCAATACGACGATGTTTTGGACGTTAGGGATTTACCATATTGTCAACGATAGTACAGGTGGCAAAAATATGCCCCTCTTTTCTATGCAGACCTTGAAAAAAGTATTCTCTCCGCCTCTCGAGGGCTTTCTCGTAGGCCTGATTCTGGTCATGCTGGAAATTCCCTTGCCTGATTTTCTCGTCATGAGCTTTCAGTACGTAGGTAATTTGGCGACGCCCTTGTCCCTCATGGTCATCGGCATCGAAATGAGCGGCATCGTCTGGGCGGACATCCATTGGGATCGCGACATTATCGGTGCTCTCGTTGGCCGTTTTCTCGTCTGCCCTTGCTGCGTTCTGGCTCTTTTGCCGTTTATTCCCATTACGGATATGTCGGCTAAGGTCTTTACCATGCAGGCCAGTATGCCGGCTATGACGCAAATGACCGTCGTGGCCAAGTCTGTCGGTGCCGACGTGCGCTATTCGACAGAAATCAGTTTTATTTCCATTGTCTTAGGTCTCCTGGTCATTCCTTTGTATATGACCATCGTCGGGGGCTGACAGGTTGTATTCATGTGCCGGCAAGTGTATTGCCGGCCTTTTACTGTGAAGAAAGGACGTGTATTGCATGTCATTATGGGATGCCTTTTCTGCTAATGTGCAGAAATTTGCACCACAAGCCTTTACCTTAAATTATGAAATTGCCAACGATCCGGAATTATCCGGACAGGAATATCACGCCTGCGCCCGTCATGTAGCGGCGTGCCGCTCGTTGGGTATGGACGTGGAAGAACACTTTAGCGGCCAGCCTACGGCGTATAAGGCCGTCGTAAAACAGCCCCGGCAGCCAGCCCTGCGGATCGGTATTTTGGCTGAGTACGATGCCCTGCCGGAAATCGGCCACGGCTGTGGCCACTCAGCTGGCGGTGCCGTGAGCTTTTTGGCTGCCGCTGCCTTCCACGCCATGCCTGATCTGCCGGTGGCTGTCGATCTCTTCGGTACGCCTGATGAAGAACTGCACGGCGGCAAAGTACCCATGTGTGAGCAAGGCGTCTTTAAGGACTATGATCTGGTCCTCATGGTGCATATGTCATCGTGTGAAACGACGCCGAATTCGCGTTTTTTGGCCTTAGATGATTATCGCATCCGCTTCCATGGCCAGACGGCTCATGCTGCAGCCCATCCCTGGGAAGGCCGCAATGCCTTGAACGGCGCGACCTTGTCGCTCCATGCCATCGATATGCTGCGCCAGCATGTCCTGCCCGATACGCGGATCGGCACGTATATTGTCAATGGCGGTACGGCGTCTAACGTCATTCCGGACTTTGCCGAACTGGAATGCTGCATCCGCCACACGACGCGGACCTACCTCGACCAGGTCGTAAAACGCATTATGAACTGCTTTGCCGGTGCCGCTTTGGCGACGGAAACGACGTATGAAGTAGAACAAGTGGGGTATAAATACGACGACCTCATTTGGAATGAAACGGCAACGGAAGTCGTCCGTCAGGTTCTTCGGGAGATGGAGATTCCTTTCGTAGAACCCGGTATCGGTGGCAGCTCCGATATTGCCAATATTAGTCATCAATGCCCGGTGCTTCATCTTCATTTGGCCATGGGCGATACCTTTTACCCTGATCATTCCCGGGAAATTGCCGACTTGGTCAAAAGCAAGACCATTGAACCGGTTATCGTCCAGGGAGCAGAAATCATTGGCCGGACAGTTTTGCGCATTGCTGCTGACCCGGCTCTTAAAAAAGCGATTCGTGCAGAATTTGACAAGTCAGAAAAATAAGACAGAAAAAATTCCAAGTCTGCCCAGGCAGACTTGGAATTTTTTTATGGCAGGGCACAGATTCCCGGCCGGCGTAACGACAGGTATTGCTTTTCCCGGCGCAGAACAGCGGCTTTAGCGAAGTCCAGGTCGGCCAGGAGCAATTCTTCCCCTGTACCGGCCAGGGCAACGACGCTGCCATCCGGGCCGGCTACGAGACTTTCGCCGCAAAAGTCCATCATGCCTTCGCGGCCTGTGCGGTTAATCATAACTGTATAGAGGCTGTTTTGAAAGGCCGGAATGCGCATTTCCCATTGAAAGACATCACGAGGTTCACTCGTTTCGTTGGCTACAGCCGTAATGATGACGTCTGCCCCCTGCAGGGCCAGGGAACGGAAGCTTTCGGGATAATGACGGTCAAAACAAACGATGAGGCCTATGCGTCCGGCACTGGTGGGGGCGACGAGAAAACCGTCGTTTCCCGGCGTAAAGTAATCCTGCTCATAGAAATGAGGCGCCCGGACAATATGGTTTTTGGCTGCTGTAATGAGTATTTCCCCCGTTTCGTCGATGACCAGCATGTCTGAATAGATGTGCTGGTCTTTTTCTCTGAGGGCAAGAGAAAAGACGCCGATTATATGATGTTCCCGGCAGGCCTGGCAAAAACCCTGCACATACGGATGGGTACGGGAAATTGCAAAGTCGTCACTAGAAAGGCCGGCATATTGGGCAATGTACTGGCTGAGCTGACCTTCGGGAAAGCAGACGATATCCGCACCAGCTTTAGCGGCACGGCGGACATAGTCTAAGGATTTTTGATAACTATCTTCCTGGCTGGTACTCATAGCTATTTGGGCACAGGCAATACGGGTCATAAAAATCACTCCTCTGCAGGGGCAAGCTGTTCTTGCAAATATTGGAGAAATACACGGGTTACAGCCGACATGGCCTGTTCCCGCCTGACTGCTATCATACGCCGCGTTTCCAGTCCCGGACCAATAAGGGGGCAGCAGCAGATTTCTTCGGCCAACTGGTCCGGCCGGGCCGTACCGACGAAAACGGCGGCGGCTGTGCCGGACAGAGCCCAGCGTAACGGCAGGTAGCGCGAGGCAGAGACGAGGCGGATACGCGGTGTAAAGCCGGCACTTTGGCAGATGTCTATTATCTTCTGCTGGAAACCGCGGGAAATGGCCAGGGGAATATCTTCCAGGGCTGTTACTGGCAGGCTGCCTGCTTTGGCAGACAGGCCGGGCAGATCCTGGTGAAAGGCAATCATCAGCCGTTCATCCACCATGTAAGGCGCAGTAAAACGCGGCGGCAAGGGAGCGGCCCGGCGAATAATGGCCACTTCAATCCGTTCCTGGTCCAACAGGGTTAAGAGCTGATTTGAATTTTCTTCGCAAATATCAAAGTCAATGTGCGGATAGGCCTTGCCAAAGACCATGAGCAGGTCGGCTAATTCCGAATCGGGCCACGACGGTGTCAGGCCTAAATGGAGTGTACCGCGCGCGCCTTCAATACAGGCGTGGATTTCCTCCTGCGCTGCCTGTTCCATGAGGCACATGCGCTTGGCCCGCTCGTATAGAATATGACCGGCACTGGTCAGGGAAATGTGACGGGCACTACGCTTTACCAAGGCTGTGCCGTACGTTTCCTCTAAGGTCTTAAGCTGATGACTTAAGGCCGGCTGGGCAATACACAGTTCCCGGGCCGCGGCGGAAATCGTGCCGGCGTCGATGATTTTGACAAAATTACGATACGTTTCCAGGTTCATAGAAATCTCCTTTGTATATTTTGAAGAGAAATTTCTCTCTTTTGTGTTTTTACAGGAAACACTACGCGAGGCAACTACGTTGCGGAAAAAGATAAGCGGTTGAGCTTATTATACGCGTTATATTCTGTAAAATCCATATGAAGATAACCATAAAAAGCAGTAACAAAGAGGCCAAAGTATAAAAAATGACGATACTTCCTATGAAATTCTTGTATTTTTACTATGCCTGTTTTACGGCTATACTATGAGCAAAAGGAAAAACAAGAATACAAAAAGGTAAATTTGAGGAGGCGTAACGTATGATGGCACGGGAACATAAAGAGTTTGTGTTGGATCGTCATCTTTGTAAAGGTTGCGGTATTTGTACCGCCTTGTGTCCTAAATCCGTTCTGGATACGGATGAAGCTGGGAAGCCCGTTTTTGCACGGCCTGATGATTGCGTAAGCTGTATGTTGTGTGAACTGCGGTGTCCTGATTTTGCAATCAGAATGTTAGGAGGAAACTGAGATGGCAAAAAATATGAAATCATGACGGGCAATGAAGCGTGTACACGGGCAGCTCTGGCGGCAGGTATGCGGTTTTTTGCCGGGTATCCTATTACACCGGCTACGGAAATTGCCGAATTGGCATCGGAATTACTGCCCCAGGCAGGGGGGACGTACATGCAGATGGAAGATGAACTGGCGTCGATCGCTGCGGTTATCGGTGCCTCAGCGGCCGGCGTTAAGGCCATGACGGCTACGAGCGGTCCCGGTGTTTCCCTTATGCAGGAAAACCTGGGCTATGCCATTATGGCAGAGATTCCTTTGGTACTCGTCGACTGTATGCGTCAGGGCCCCTGCCAGGGTGTTGCTACCGTACCGGCCCAGGGCGATATCATGCAGGCCCGCTGGGGAACCAACGGGGACCATCCGATTATTGCCATTGCTCCCAATTCTGTAGGCGAAATGTACAGGGAAACGATTCGTGCCTTTAATTTGGCCGAAACGTACCGTAATCCCGTGTATATTCTCAGTGATGCCATGCTGGCCCATATGAGTGAACGCGTTCAGATTCCCGACCCGGCCACGTATGAAGTGGTAAGTCGCAAGCGTCCGTCGTGTCCGCCGTCTGAGTATAAGGCTTATGCTGATGATGGCACGGGCATTCCGGCTATGGCTTCCTTTGGTGACGGCTACCGCTGGTTTGTTACCGGCATGATTCACGATGATACGGGTTTCCCGGTGACCAATAATCCAGACCGGACGTCGTATCTTGTAAAACGGCTGCACAAAAAAATTGAAAACAATCTCTCCCGGATTGAACGATACGAAGAATATCGTACAGACGATGCGGACATTCTCCTTGTTTCTACAGGGATCGTTTCCCGTTCTGCCAAGGCTGCCATTGATGATATACGCAAGGAAGGTGTGAAGGCTGGTTTGTTCCGTCCCATTACGGTGTGGCCGTTCCCGGAAAAACGCCTGGCAGAGCTCTGCCAGGGCGCGCAGAAGGTCATTACATGTGAAATGAATGAAGGCCAGCTCTATCATATGGTGCGGGAAGCCGCAGGGAAAATACCTGTAGGCATGATCAATCAAAATAATGGCGTGATTTTATCGGCTGATACGATTCTGGCCGGTTTAAGGGAGGAACTCTAAATGGCACATGTCTATGACAGATATTTACGGCAAGATAAGCTGCCCCACATTTGGTGTAGCGGTTGTGGCAATGGGATTGTGACCAATGCGCTGATCCGGGCTGTTGACAAAGCGGGAATTGACCCGGATCAGGTCGTCGTTATCGCTGGTGTCGGCTGTTCCAGCCGGGCCAACGGGTACCTGAATTTTTGCGGTCTCCACACGAACCATGGCCGTCCCTTAGCCTATGCGACAGGCGTTAAAATGGCTAACCCCAAGCTGCACGTCATCGTCGTTACCGGTGATGGCGACTGCGCTTCCATCGGCGGCAACCACTTCATTCATGCCTGCCGTCGTAATCTCGATATTACGACGGTTATCTATAATAATGATAACTATGGTATGACCGGCGGCCAGTATTCGCCGACGACGCCAACGGGGGCCAAGTCGAAGACGACCATATACGGCAATATCGATGCGCCCTTTGACCTGTGCCAGCTGGCCCAGGCAGCCGGTGCCACCTATGTAGCCCGTTCAACCGTATACCACGTACAGATGCTGACAGATCAGATAACCAAAGGACTGCAGCATAAGGGCTTTTCCGTTATTGAAGCCATGAGCTCGTGCCCGACTCTGTTTGGCCGATTGAATAAGTTAGGCGGACCGGCAGAGATGCTGCAGCACTTTAAAGACCAGTCCATCATGCTGGCTCAGGCACAGAAGCTGCAACCGGAAGAAGTAGCGGGAAAACTGGTTCTCGGTACCTTCGTCAATCGTACCGACCGGCCGGAATATGCCACGCAGTATGAACAGCTGAAAGAAGCAGCAGAAAGGCAGGCAGACGTATGACACACGATCACTATGAAATGAGATTTGCCGGTTCCGGCGGCCAGGGCATGATGCTCATGGGCGATATTATGGCAGAAGCGGCCGGCGGCCTAGATGATAAGGAAATTGTCCTGACCCGTTCCTACGGGCCGGAAGCGCGGGGTGGTGCATGCCGTTCGGAATTGATTATTGACACCCGGCCGATTGATTATCCGACTGTGCGGCATCCGGATTTTGTCCTGGCCATGTCCCAGGAAGCAGCCGATACATACTGCAAGGATGTTTCCTCCCAAGGTATTTTCTTAGTCGATCCTGGTTTTGTGCATGACATACCGAAAACGAGCGGACAGGTATATGCCATTCCCTTGACAGAGCTGGCTGAAAGCGTGACGGGCAATACCCTGGCTGCTAATGTTGTAGCCATTGGAGCTATTGCAGCATTGACAAAGGTGGAAAGTTTATCTATTGTAAAGTCAGCAGTACTCGACCACTTTAAGCCAAAGCTGCGCCCGCTCAACGAAAAAGCCTATGACGCCGGCGTAGCTGCAGCCCAAGCGCTAATAAAATAAAGAGATGAGGGATTCATATGATCGACATTGCAGCGCGTATACGTAATCAGAACTACCTGTCAAAGGTTATGACACCGGAAGAAGCCGCCATGCTTATTCATCCAGGCGATGTAGTTGCCGTTTCGGGTTTTACACCGGCAGGGTATCCTAAAGAAGTGCCCCTGGCCCTAGCTAAACGGATGGAAAAGGAGCCCTTTCAAATCACCTTGTATGCCGGCACCTCTTTAGGCGATGAAGTCGACGGTGCCTTAGCCAGGGTCCACGGTATTTCCCGGCGCCTGGCCTATCAGACGAATAAGGATTTACGCCGCCAGGTTAACGATGGCAGCGTAGCCTATGCAGACTATCATGTCAGCGTCTTTGCCCAGCTGATCCGCCAGAATTTCATCCGCCGGCCCGACGTAGTGATTGTAGAAGCCGTCGCCATTACGGAAGAGGGCAACCTCATTCCGGCTACGTCTATCGGCACGACGCCAGCCATGATTGCCGCCTGTAATAAGGTGATTGTAGAGCTGAACGTGACCCAGCCGCTCAGCCTGGAAGGCATGCACGATGTCTACGAAGTAGCCAATCCGCCGGCACGCGAACCCATTCCCATTTGCCATGCAGGCGACCGTATTGGCAAAACGTGGATTACCTGCGGCTGGGACAAAATAGCCGCTATCGTAGGCAGTGATATTCCCGATGCGCCCCGTTCTTTCAAACCGGTAGACGAAAATGGCCAGCGCATGGGCGATCACCTCCTGGCGTTCTTCCGTGAAGAAGTACGGCACGGACGCTTGCCAAAGAATCTGCTGCCACTCCAATCCGGCGTCGGTTCTGTTGCCAATGCGGTCATTCAGGGACTTATACAAAGTGAATTTGAACATCTCTCTATTTATACAGAAGTGCTCCAGGACGGTATGCTGAAACTGATCGATTCCGGCAAGGCCGATGCCGTTTCAACAGCGTCTATTTCCGCTTCACCGGCAGGGCTCAAGCATTTTTATGACCACATCGATACGTATCGCAAGAAAATTATCATCCGGCCGCAGGAAATCTCTAATAATCCAGAAGTGATCCGCCGTCTCGGTGTTATTTCTATGAATACAGCTGTAGAATTTGATATCTATGGGCACGTCAACTCGACGCACCTGTATGGTACGCGTATGATGAATGGTATCGGCGGCTCCGGGGATTATGCCCGGGCCGGGTACCTGACCATCTTCTTTACCAGTTCGACCGCCAAAGACGGTGCTATCAGCGCTGTCGTTCCCATGTGCTCTCACGTAGATCATCCGGAACACGATGTGGATATTCTCTGTACGGAACAAGGACTGGCCGATCTACGGGGGCTGTCGCCGGTAGAACGGGCCCGTACGATTATTGCCAACTGTGCCCATCCGGATTATAAGGACCAGCTGACAGAGTACCTTGACCGGGCGATTGCAGCGACACAGGGCGATCATGAACCGCACATCCTTGCAGAAGCTTTGTCGTGGCACGAACGGTTTAAAAAAACAGGCAGTATGAAAATATAAAAAAAGGAAAGGAAAACAGGGGATGAGAAAAGTGTCTCTTGTCCCCTGTCTTCTGATTTTTTATACAAGCAATCGTCAGGTTGTATTTTTTATGCCTAAAAAACGTATATTAATAATTACAAATGCATAAAAATTAAATAAAAATAATGGGAGGCGCTACAAAATGACTATGTATATGGCAAGTCCTGCACGGGAAGGAAAAAAATTAAATGATGTTATTTTTCAGGCCGGGGCCAAGGTACAGGCTGCGATCGCTGCGTATGGAAAAGAACGGGTTGTCAATGGCACGCTGGGAGCTTTTGCCGATGATGAAGGAAACGTTGCCTGTATACCGACTGTAGAAACACTCTTCCGCTCTATGGAGATGCGTGACTTTATTTGTTATGCACCTCCCGTCGGCCTGCCGGCATATAGAGATGCTGTCTTGAAAGCAGCCTTTGCAGACCAAAGACCGGATGCCTATGTGGCAGCTGTGGCTTCAGCTGGTGGCACCGGTGCCGTTCATATGGCTATTGCAAATTATTCTGACGTCGGCGATTATGTACTGACGACAGATTGGCGCTGGGATGCGTATGGTGCCTTGTGTTCAGAAATCGGACGAAACCTGACGACGTTTCCTCTCTTTGACGATACACGTCATTTCCATATAGCCGCTTTGGAAGAAAAGGTAAGGGAACTTTGTCAGCATCAGGATTCCCTCTTGCTCATCTTAAATACACCGGCCCACAATCCGACCGGTTTTGGCCTTTCTGAAGCGGATTGGGATGCCGTACTGGCTATTGCCTGCAAGGAAGCCGGCCAGGGCAAGCGGATCAGCATTCTCGTTGATATTGCATATATCGATTATGCCGGTGAAAAAAATGACGTACGCCGGTTTATGAAAAAATTTTCTTCCCTGCCGGATAAGGTCTTTGTTATGCTGGCGTTTAGCATGTCTAAAGGATATACCATGTATGGCCAGCGGGCCGGGGCCTTAGTGGGAATCTCAGCGAATACGTCCGTCATCGATGAATTTAACGATGTCGTCTTGTATTCGGCCCGGGCTGCCTGGTCGAATATCAACCGTGGCGCCATGACGTTATTGACGACGATCCAAAATGATGCGGCCTTATGCCGGCAGTTTGAGGCAGAACGCCATGCCTTCTATGAAACAATCCGTCGCCGCGCAGCTGTCTTTATGACCGAGGCTAAAGAATGCCAATTGGCTGCCTTGCCGTATCAGTCAGGCTTCTTCATTTCGATTCCGGCTAAAAATTCAGCGCTCGTATGTGATAAGCTGGCTGACTCATTGATCTTTGCCGGCCCTCTGGCCATGGGTGTGCGCTTTGCCGTGTGCTCTGTATCGGAACGTAAAATGAAAGGCGTCGCAAGTGCGATGAAACAAGCGTTTATCGCGGCCGGTGAGTGACCGAATCGTATAGGGAAGGGAGGGCTTCAGATGGTTAGCTTTGTTATGAGTGATATAGGGATGCTTTTGCTTGTCATCTTCGTTATCGGTGTAGCCGGTTACCTTATCGGTCATGTCACCGTCAATGGAGTCAATTTGGGAACGGTAGGCGTCTTCGTAGCAGCCTTGGTGGCAGGTCACTTTGGTGTAGACATACCCAGCGGGATTACGAACGTAGGCCTCATTATCTTTATTGTCGGTGTCGGCCTTAGTGCGGGCCCCAGCTTTATTGCCAGTCTCAGAAAAAACGGCATTAAATATTCGTGTCTTTGCTTGCTGACTATTGGTGCCGGTGCGGCCGTCTGTGCGCTTATTGTAGCCGTGTTTGGCGTGCGGCCGGAATTGACTGTCGGCATGATGAGCGGTGCCTTTACGACGACACCGGGCATGTCGGCAGCCAGGGAAGTCGTGGCCGCCAGTAGCGATGCCGTGACCTATGTCGTTACGGGGTATGGAATCATTTACCCCTTGGCAGCCTTGTTTAAAGTCCTGTTCATGCAGGTTTACCCGAAAGTCGTTCATGCGGATATGGCCTATGAACGGAGCTTGATACAGATAAAGTCGCCGGCTACTCCGTCGGAACTGGCTAAGAAGGTAAAACGGGTATTGCAGGTCGACCCACAAGGTATTTTTTGCTTGTCTGCTGCATCTGTTGTCGGTGTCGTTGTCGGCGCCTTTACGATTCCCTTACCCCATGGTGCGCAGTTTGCCTTGGGAATCACAGGCGGTCCGCTCATCGTGTCACTTCTTATGGGGCATTTTGGGCATCTTGGCCCCTTTGATATGCATGTAAGTAAAAGTATTTTAGATCCGATTAAAGAAATTGGCCTGTTTCTGTTTTACGTCGGCGTCGGTACACAAGGAGGCCATAGTATGGTCCGGATCATCATGGAAAATGGAATGACACTGGTACTTATTGGTATGCTTCTTGTCGTGATTCCCATGATTTTTGGGGCTCTCTTTGGCACACGTATTTTGCGGCTGCCCTTGTTGAATTGCCTGGCCTGCAATGCTGCCAGCATGACCTTTACGCCGGCTATGGCGGCACTGGCAGAAAAGTCCCAGTGTGACGACGTAGCTGCCGCCTATGCTTCAACGTATCCGTTAGCCCTGTTGACACTCGTTTTGACGTGTCAGCTATTGGTAACGATACTTTGAATATACTTCAAACACACTCTCTGCAACAAAACACACACGTGCTGCCCATGGTGGCACGTGTGTGTTTAATTATAAAATAAAAATAAACAGCATATACTAATAAAACGAATTCAAATAGAAAAATAAATATTGTCATATACATGCGCCTGATACTAGTCTATTTTTCAAATATCATGTACAATGGAAGAGTATGAAAAACGTGCATGATACATCGAATACAACGAAACGATACCAGAGAAAAAGGGTGATACAGGATGACGGAAAATTATCAGGGATACTCAGATCAGTATATCAGGTATTTGGAGCTCTTAGCGAAGGAATATCCGACGCAGGCAGCGACGTTTACGGAAATCATTAACCTGCAGGCTATCGTTAACTTGCCTAAGGGGACGGAACATTTTATGAGCGACCTTCATGGGGAATACGATGCCTTTTATCATATTTTGAATAATTGCTCCGGCGTTATCCGGGAAAAAGTAGAAATGCTATTCAACCATTCTATGACGCAGGAAGAGCAGGATAATTTCCTGACCCTCATTTATTATCCTAAGGAAAAGCTGGACCTCATGAGCCGGAAAGGGGAACTGAACGATAAGTGGGCCCGCAAGACCCTGCATCAGCTGATCCGCCTGGCCAAGCTGTTGTCGTCCAAGTATACCCGTTCGAAGGTGCGTAAAGCTATGCCGCAGGTCTTCCGCTTCGTCATCGATGAATTGCTCCATGCCCAGGTCGATGAAGATAAAAACCGTTCGGTATACCATTCCAAGATTTTGGATACCATGTTGGAAACAGGCAGTACGCGCCAGTTTATCTACGCACTGACAGCCCTGATTAAACGGCTGGCTGTAGACCATTTACATATTATTGGTGATATTTACGACCGCGGCCCTCATGCCGATAAGATTATGGATAACCTCATGCAGCACCATTCCCTCGATATTCAATGGGGCAACCATGATATCCTCTGGATGGGTGCTGCAGCGGGCAGCCCGGCGTGCATTGCAAACGTGCTGCGCAACAATGTGCGCTACCATAATATGGAAATCCTGGAAAGCGGCTATGGTATTAGTCTGCGGCCACTGGCCTTGTTTGCCCTGAAGAATTATACCCATGATGACGGTATCGATCCTATGGTCAAGGCGATTAATGCCATGCTGTTCAAATTGGAAGGGCAGGTCATTTTCCGCCACCCGGAATACAATATGGACGATCGCCTCTTATTCCACAAAATCGATTTGACAACGGGGACAGTGACCCTCGATTCCGGTACGTATGAATTGACGACGACGGATTTTCCGACCTTTAATCCGGCCGATCCCTACACGCTTTCGCCGGAAGAACACTGCATCATGACGGAGCTTCAAAATGAATTTATGCAGAGCGAACGGCTGCAAAAGCATATGCGCTTCCTCTACAGCCATGGCTCCATGTACCGCTGCTTCAATAACAATCTCCTTTTCCACGGCAGCCTGCCGCTCAATGACGATGGCAGCTTTAAGGAAATCTATTTTGACGGCCGTCCCTACAAAGGCCGGGCCTTTATGGATCATGCCGATCACGTAGCCCGTCAGGCCTTCCTCAAACGGGACACGGAAAGCCTCGACTATATGTGGTATATGTGGGGCGGTCCTGATTCGCCCGTTTCCGGCCGCGTCGTAAAGACCTTTGAACGCAGCTATATTGCCGATCAAAGCACGTGGAAAGAACCGGAAAATGCCTATTTCCATCTCAATCGCGATAAGGATGAATGCGTCAAAATCCTGCATGAATTCGGCATCGATTCGCCGCAGGGCCACATCATTAATGGCCATACACCGGTCAAAGTAAAGAAAGGCGAAAGCCCTATTCGTGCAGAAGGCAAGGAAATCTGCATCGATGGCGGTTTTTGCAAAGCCTATCAGAATTCTACCGGTATTGCCGGCTATACGCTTATCTTCAATTCCCACGGTATACGCATTAAATCGCACTATCCCTTCAAGGATGTAGACCAGGTGCTGCGGACCAATGCCGATATGGAGTCGGACTCCATGCAGGTCGAACTGGAACCTAAGCGCGTCATGATCGGTGATACAGATAATGGCAAAAAGATTTTGCAGATGATCGATGACTTAAAAGCCCTGCTGCAGGCCTACAGAGATGGCATCATTATGGAACGAAAAGAAGCCAATTAAGCAGATAAAACCAAAGAAAGCCCGCCCGTTTGGGGCGGGCTTTCTTTGGTTTCTCCCAGAAGCAGCCGCTGCGGATCCGGCGTCCGGACGCAGACAAAAAAGAAGCTGCACGAAAAGGATGACTCCTTTTCGTACAGCTTCTTTTTATATTATGAGGTGGTTAGGTATTAGAATACACCTTGCTGCAACATAGCATCAGCAACACGTTCGAAACCGGCGATGTTAGCGCCTGCTACGAGGTTGTAGCCTAAGCCGTTCCGTTCTGCAGCGTCAACGGAGTTCTGATAAATCGTGTTCATGATTTCATGGAGACGATCGTCAACTTCTTTTTCTGTCCAAACGAGGCGTTCGCTGTTCTGGCTCATTTCCAGAGCGGATACGGATACGCCGCCGGCGTTAACAGCCTTGGACGGAGCAACAACCATGTTCGGCTGAGCCATTAAGAATTTCAGAGCATCGTTCGTTGTCGGCATGTTGGCAACTTCGATGTAGTAGCGGATGCCGTTAGCAACAATCTGTTCTGCTTCTTTCATATGAACGTCGTTCTGCATAGCCGACGGCATGATGATATCGGCTTTTACGCCCCACGGTTTTTCACCGGCATGGAATTCGACGCCAAATTTATCAGCATAATCTTTTACGACGTTGCGGCCGCTGGCACGCATTTCGAGGAGGTAGTTAATCTTTTCTTCTGTCGTAACGCCATCGGGATCATAGATGTAGCCATCCGGACCGGACAGGGTAACAACTTTAGCGCCTAATTCAGCAGCTTTCTTGCAGATGCCCCAGCAAACGTTACCGAAACCGGCAGCGGCGATGGTTTTACCTTTAATATCTTCGCCATCATGTTTGAGGACGTTTTCCAGATAATATACAGCACCATAGCCTGTAGCTTCCGGACGGATACGGGAACCGCCATAGCTGAAGCCTTTGCCTGTGAGGACGCCATTTTCGAAAACGCCTTTCAGACGACGATATTCGCCAAAGAGGTACCCGATTTCACGGCCACCAACGCCCATATCACCAGCAGGAACGTCGATATCAGGACCAATGTAGCGATACAGAGCCTGCATGAAGCTCTGGCAGAAACGCATTACTTCTGCATCGGATTTGCCAGCCGGATCAAAGTCAGAACCGCCTTTAGCACCGCCGATAGGAAGACCCGTCAGGGAGTTTTTGAAGATCTGTTCAAAGCCCAGGAATTTGATGATGCCGGGGTATACGTTCTTCTGGAAACGGAGACCGCCTTTATATGGCCCAATAGCGCCATTGAACTGGCAACGATAGCCTGTATTCGTATGGAATTTGCCGTTGTCATCTTCCCAAACAACGCGGAATGTAAACATGCGTTCCGGTTCAACGATACGATTTAAAAGGTCGTATTTTTCATATTCAGGATGACGTTCTACTAACGGTTCCAGCGAAGATAATACTTCTTCTACGGTCTGGACGAATTCCGGTTCGTTAGCGTGTTTTACTTTTACATTTTCAATTACTGATGCGAGATACTGGTTCATAAATAATCACCTCATTTAAAATAATTTGGACTTAATAGGTTACCTCGAACTTCTCTCTACGGCCTTATCATAACACTTTTTCTTTTTTTTGCAAATACCGCAATGTGAAAATAAATTACGTAAAATGAATGATAAATTAATAATTTAAAATAAATTCAATAAGAGTAATGAAATATGATGATATTTTTTGAAAAAATAAAAACAAGTACTGACATATACCTTAAAATTATTTTTTACATGATTTATGTGAATATATAGGGAGCGTGTTATGTTACTTTGCTATAAATAGCAATAGTGTATGTTACTGCCTCTTTTTTTGAAATAAATAGAGGTATAATATAAATAAAACATTATATAGTAAAAAATATTAGAAACACGAATTGTAATAGCGCGAGAACGATTGCAGATCACGACAGGGAAACGTAAATTCCCTGGGACAGGAAAATAGAACGGGTGTTACCAAAGGGGAACTCTATGGTATAATACAAAGTGAGTATACTAAGGAGTGGTAACGATGAATACTGACAGTAACCGCAAGGCAGCTTGCTATTTTTCCCTAAATGATCGATTGACAGAGCGGGTGTCCCTGATTCATCGTGAATATACAGACGAAGTGCAGGCTCATTTTCAGGGCCTGTTTCCAGCACGACAGTGCGTAATTATACAAGATGAATCCGATTGTCCCTTACCGGTCGATTTGGCAGTGATGTACCCTACAGAGGAGGAGCCCTTTTATTTGGTCTACACACTGGGCATGAGCGCGGCGCCTATGAAGTATCCTGCCAGTCCGGAAATGCCCGAAGGCCGGGAATCCTACGGGGAACTGTGCATCATGTTGCCGGCCGACTGGCCTATAGAAAAAAATGGACAGATAGACGTGTCGGCCCAGCACAACTGGCCACTGGCTATGCTGCGTTCGCTGGCTAAGTTTCCTCATGTACACCAATTGTGGATGTCCTATGGCTTTGTTCTGCCCAATTCGGAAAATGGAGAAACCTTTGCTCCGGATACGGAACTGAGCGGTGTCCTGATCGTGCAGTTTGAAGGAGAGCTCGGTGAGTTGCACATGGCCGACGGGGCTGTCGTGCAGATATTGATGCCAGTTCTGTTGTATAAAGATGAACTGGATTTGTATGATGAAATTGGGCCGGATACGCTTTTGGATCATATCTTGGATTGTACAGATGGCTCCTTTATGCTTAACGTAAAACGGCCTGATACGGCAACATTGACAGGATTTTAATCTACGAGAGGAGTGGATCTCTGTGGTCTCCAGCGATGGCATTATTGTGCCAAAGACACCTGCTGAAGCATACAGCGCCTATAAGACAGTCAACTCAGCTGTTTTAGTGGCAGGCTCTCAATCATTAAAGCGTCAGCAGGCACATTATACCTTAGCAATAGATTTGAAGCATGCAGGCTTGAATTATATAGAAGACAGAGGCGATGAGATTGCCATTGGCGCCATGACGACCATGGCCGAGTTAGAAACGTCGCCTTTATTGCGTACCCTGGCAGGCGGAGTTATTCCAGCCAGCCTGAAAGAGTGGAACGATACGGAATTAAAACGCCAGGCTACTATAGGCGGCCTGTTAGCGTCCAAACCGCATTTTTCTGTGTTGATTCCCCTGTTGCTCTCTCTATGACCGTCGACGTCGTCCTGCAAGATAAGGGGCGCATGGGACTTAACGATTATTTATATTGTCCGCCTATGGGGGAAATGATTACGGAAGTGGTCATTGCCCGGGAATTTATTTATACGGCCTATACGGCCTGCCGTACGCAGCCGGGCCAGATCCCTCATTTAGTAGGTGCCGTATCCCTGCAGGAGGAACGCTGGAAGATCGTCATCGGCGGTCGCCCGGGCCTGGCCATGCTTGCAGAAAATGCCAGCGCCGAACTGACGGAAAAGGGACTGGCAGCCCGGGAAAATGTAGCCCACATGGTCAGTGAAGAACTGGAATTTGGCAACTATGGTACGTGCTCCGAAAGTGAGCGACGCCAGCTGACAATCGACATGGTACGCAGCCTGATTAAAAAGGCCTGGAAGGGCTATAGCCGGCAGAACAGCCAAGTGACAAAGAAATAGTACGACAGATAAAGGCAAGGATGTATTCAGAAAGGAAACAGCAAGGGTGAAACTAAAATTATTGACCGGTGTACTGGCTATTTTCTTTCTGGCCTGTGCAGCCTGGTTCTTTTCGACCCGTCAAGATACCACGGCCCCTTCAGGAAATGCCGAAGCGCGGACTGTTGTCCAGGTCAAGGAAGCCGCTGTGGCCTGGCTGGGTGATGATTTTTCTTTGCCTGATAAGGCGAATGAACGGCCTGTTTATGATGCGTATACATTGGAGCAGCGCCGGCATAAAGGGCTGCCCGTAACGTACGCCGGTACGCGTCCCTATTGGTATGGCGATCATGTGGCATATCTTACCTTTGATGATGGACCTAGCGATAAAAACACGGAGGCTATTCTTAAAGTCTTGCAGGATGAGCATATTCATGCAACGTTTTTTCTAACGGGGAAAAATGTAGAGCGCTACCCGGAAGTGGTCAAGGCCATTTATGCATCGGGCAATGCCATTGGCATTCATTCGTACAGCCATGTATACGATAGGATTTATGCTTCACCGGCAGCCTATATGAAGGAAGTAAACCAAACGGCAGACCTCATTTATCAGGTGATCCACGCCCGTCCCATCATCAGCCGGGCTCCGGGCGGTACGGCTGGCCATTTTACGCGGCCTTTTTGGGATGCCTTGCGAGCTCAGGGGTATATTGAAGTGGGCTGGAATGCGCTGACTGGTGATGCTGATGGAACCGGAAAGACGGCGGCAAAGTCCGTCGAAAATCTCAAAAAACAGCTGCAGCAGCGGCCATATTTGCAAAGCCATTTAGTCATTCTCATGCATGATGGTGCCGGCCATGAAGCGACAGTAAAGGCGTTGCCGCAAATTATCAAATTGTTAAAGGAACAAGGCTATACCTTCCGCGTGGTCACGACGGCGATTCCACCATGCTGGTAAGGACAGTAAGGACACACCAAAGTCCGTTCAGGTGCACCGCTATGGAAAACCTGGAGGATTTTGGTGTGTTTTTTAATTTTTCCTTGACAAATGGCGGGCAAAAACTTATAATGAATAAAAATTCAATAAAATATTATTAAAAAACAGCCATTTCTTTTTATTGCGAGGTGCACATATGAAAACAAAGGTCTTTATTGATGGACATTCAGGAACTACAGGATTACGGATTTATGAACGGCTGGCTGAGCGACAGGATATAGAAGTTCTGCAGATTTCTGAAGCCTTGCGTAAGGAACCGGCAGAAGTAAAGAAATACATGGCTGCTGCTGACATTGCCTTTCTCTGCCTGCCTGATCAGGCGGCGATGGAAGCGGTCAGTCTGGCGGCAGAAACAAAAGTGCGCATCATTGATACGTCAACGGCCCATCGGACCGCACCGGGCTGGGTCTATGGCTTTCCCGAACTGTCCCGGACACAGGCACAGCGCATTGCCCAAAGCGACCGCGTAGGCAACCCCGGCTGCCACGCCAGCGGCGTCATTGCCGGCGTACAGCCTTTGACGGCAGCCGGGCTTTTGCCGGCTGCGTATCCTCTGGCTTGTTTTTCCCTGACCGGCTATAGCGGCGGCGGTAAGAAGATGATCAGCCAGTATGAAACAGCCAAAACAGACGACCTCCTGGCGCCAAGGCAATACGGACTGGGGCAGACACATAAGCACTTAAAGGAAATCGTCGCTGTTTGCGGCTTGAGCCAAAAGCCTATTTTCTCTCCCATTGTAGACGATTACTATTGCGGGATGGAAGTGACAGTACCGCTTTTTACCGCTCTCCTCAAGGGGAAGCCGACATTACAAACGGTGTGGGAGACACTGGCTGCCCACTATGAAGGCTGCGCGTTCGTCCACGTCCGCCCCCTGGGAGAAGATAAGGGCGGTTTCCTGGCTGCCAACGATATGAGCGGCCGTGACGATTTGGAAATTTTTGTTACCGGCAACGATGAACGCGTACTCGTTACGTCGGTCTTTGATAACCTGGGGAAAGGCGCTTCCGGCGCAGCTATCCAGAACATGAATATTATGCTGGGCCTCGATCCTAAGACAGGCCTGAACGTTGGCGAATAAAGGAGAAAGCTATGGCAAATGTTTCATTTACTGATCACGATATACAGGCAGTAAGCAATGCGCAAAAAGCACGGATCCTGCGGGATGCCCTGCCGTACATTAAGGAATATAACGGCAAAGTCGTCGTCGTCAAATACGGCGGCAATGCCATGATTAATGAAGATCTGAAAAAGGCCGTCCTGGCAGACATTGTCCTGCTCAACCTGATTGGCGTAAAAGTGGTTTTCGTCCACGGTGGCGGTCCGCACATTAAGGAAGTCTTAGCGGAAATTGGCGTGGAATCCAAATTCATCAACGGTCTGCGCGTAACCGATGAAAAGACGATGAAGGTAGTGCAGATGGTATTGGCCGGCCAGGTAAACAAGGACCTGGTCAATCTCTTAGGCGATTTGGGCGGCAAAGCCATTGGCCTTTGCGGTATTGACGGCCAGATGATACAGGTGGAACAGCAGGATAAGGAATTGGGCCTCGTAGGCAAGATTACCAAAATCGACACGGCCCTTATCGAAGACAGCCTGGCCAATGGATATATTCCCGTTATTTCCTCGGTCGGCACAGATGGCCACGGCCAGTCCTATAATATCAATGCCGATACGGCAGCAGCAGAAATTGCCGGGGCGCTCCAGGCAGAATGTATGATTTCCATGACTAATATTGACGGTGTTCTGCGCGATCCGGCTGATCCGTCGACGCTGTTCCATTGCCTGACCATGGCTCAGGTGGAGAGCCTGACAGAAGAAGGTATTATTGCCGGCGGCATGATTCCCAAGGTAAGCTGCTGTACTGATGCTATCAAAGCCGGTGTTAAACGTGTTTTCATTATTAACGGTACAGTGCCGCATGCTATTTTGATTGAAATGCTGACCGAAGAAGGGTTAGGTACCATGTTTGTAGAAGCCTGAAATGAAGGCTGCAGGGAAAGGGGCATATACGATGCATAACGAATTTGAACAAATGGATAAAGAATATATTGTCAACGTCTATAACCGGCTGGATGCCGTCCTCGATCATGGCAAGGGATCTGTCTTGTACGATGTAGACGGCAAAGAATATATCGACCTCAGTGCCGGTATTGCCGTCAATATCTTTGGCGTCTGCGACGACGTCTGGCAGCAGGCCGTCATTGCCCAGCTGGGCAAGCTGAGCCACATTTCGAATGTCTTTTATACGGAACCGCAGATTATCCTGGCGAAGAAGCTGTGCGAAAAGACAGGCATGAAAAAGGTCTTTTTCTCCAATTCCGGTGCGGAAGCCAACGAATGTGCTATCAAGGCGGCCCGCAAATATTCCCACGATAAATACGGCGACGGCCGCTACACCATTATTACCCTGAAAAACAGCTTCCACGGCCGTACCATTGCGACCCTCACGGCGTGTGGCCAGGATTCGCTCCACCAGGACTTCGGTCCCTTTGTAGACGGCTTCGTCTATGCCGATGCCGATAATTTCGACTCTGTAAAAAAATTGGCCGAAGAAAATAACGTCTGCGCTATCATGATGGAACTGGTACAAGGAGAAGGCGGCGTTCACCCCTTGGATCCTGCCTTTGTCCACGCTGTAGCAGACTATGCCAAAGCCCACGACATCCTCGTTGTCATCGATGAAGTACAGACGGGTAACGGCCGGACCGGTGCCCTCTATGCTTATATGAAATACGGCATCGAACCGGATATCGTCACGACGGCTAAGGCCATTGGCGGCGGCCTGCCCTTTGCTGTAACCATGTTCGCCGATTCGTGCCAGCATACGCTGACGGACCATACCCATGGCTCGACCTTTGGCGGTAACCCTATCTGCGCTGCCGGGGCCATTTCCATCGTCGACCGTCTCGATGACCAGCTCATGGCAGAGGTTACCAAGAAGGGCGAATACATCAAGCAGGAACTGGAAAGCTGCCAGAACGTCGAATGGGTATCGGGCCTGGGCCTCATGCTGGGTGTCAAATTGAAAAAAGACCTGGCCGAAGTCGTGAATGGCTGCGTCGACGCCGGCGTGCTCGTTCTCACGGCCAATGGCCTCCTGCGGCTCCTGCCGCCCCTTAATATCCCCATGGATGTCCTGCAAAAGGGCATTGAAAAGGTAAAGGCTGTCATTGATAAATAATAACGAAAAGGGCTTTCCTGTACTGCAGGAAAGCCCTTTTGTTGCAACTGAAGGAACTGTAGTTACCGCGTTAAACGATTGTGTTGAAAAAATCGCAAAATTTCCTTGACAAGCCTCGTGCCAGGGGTATACAATGACCACAACGAAAATTTAAAGTACATGGTTGCAAAGGGTGATTGTCATGAAAACGTCTATGTTACGTCAGACAATTGAATACGTCTTTACTTATTTTAGCTGGGGCTATCTCTATTTTAGCGCTGGCTATTTTTGCTACGACAAATTCAATAAGACAAACACAGACATGAGAGACAAGGCAGCCTTGTCATTGCTTGCTTCAGGGATATAAGGGCCCAAAAGCAGCGCGCAGCTACAATAAGAGCGTAAAAGCAGACTCATGTGAGTCTGCTTTTTTTATTATCAGAAAGCGAGGGGCTTTACTATGATTATCGTTTTAAAACCAGGTGCCACAAAGGAACAATCCGATGCGTTAATAAAGGTAATACGGGCCAGAGGCTTGCAGATTGACGTCAGTAAAGGGGCCAGCAAGACGGTCTTAGGCCTCGTAGGCAATACGAGTGTCCTCGATATGGAACAGCTCCAGGGCTATGAATGTGTCGACCAGGTCATTCGCGTCGATGTACCGTATAAGCGGGCCAGCCGGGCTTTTCATCCGCAAGATTCTGTCATTTCTGTCGGTAAGGGCGTCAGCGTAGGCGGGAAAAAACTGGCTGTCATTGCCGGCCCGTGTTCCATCGAAACGCCGGAACAAATCGAAGGCGTAGCCAAGTCCGTCGCTGCCGCCGGTGCGTCTATGCTGCGGGGCGGGGCCTTTAAACCGCGGACGTCGCCGTATTCCTTCCAAGGACTGAAGGATAAAGGTCTCGACATGCTGTGTGCCGCCGGTAAAAAGGCAGATCTTCCCGTCGTAACGGAAATCATGTCGGCAGATAAGCTGCTGCTCTTCCTGAGTGATGATGTAGATGTCATTCAAATCGGTGCCCGCAATATGCAAAACTTTGATCTTCTCAAAGCCGTAGGCAAGACGAACAAGACGGTCCTCTTAAAACGGGGCCTGAGCGCTACTATCGAAGAATGGCTCATGTCGGCAGAATACATCATGGCCGAAGGCAATCACAACGTTATTCTCTGTGAACGGGGCATCCGGACCTTTGAAACGTACACGCGCAATACCTTGGATTTAAGCGCTGTCCTGGCTGTCAAGCGGCAGAGCCATTTGCCTATTATCGTCGACCCCAGTCACGCGACGGGGAAACGCTGGATGGTAGCTGATCTGGCCCGGGCGGCTGTAGCAGCCGGCGCAGACGGCTTAATGATTGAAGTACATAATGATCCGGACAACGCCTGGTGTGACGGCGCCCAGTCGATTACACCGGCCATGTTCGCAGAGCTCATGGATTCGCTGCGACAGCTGGCACCGATTGTCGGACGGGAAATATAAGGAAAACAGGGGGAATTGATAGTAATGACAGACGGTGGCTTTTGTACGAATCAGACAGTAGCAATTATAGGCTTAGGTTTAATCGGCGGCTCCTATGCCAAAGGCTTACATAACCTGGGTGTACGTCATATTATAGCCGTAGATCCGGATACGGCAGCCTTAGAACAGGCAAAACGGGATGGCGTCATAGAGGCTGCCTACACGTGCGGCAACGAAGCACTCCGGCAGGCGGATCTGGTGATCTTCTGTATGGCTTCCCAGATTATGATCCGCTTTTTGGCCGATAACCGGCATCATTTCAAGCGCGGGGCCTTATTGACCGATGTAGCCGGCATTAAGGGCCATACAGCAGAGACGATTGCGGCCTTGCTGCCAGATGGCGTCTCCTTCGTGCCGGGCCATCCTATGGCCGGCCGGGAAGGCCAAGGCTATGGCATGGCCAGTGCCGATATTTTTCGGGATGCCAATTATATACTTGTACCGATGCCGCAAAACGAAACTGCGCAAATCGACGCCGTTGCGGCCATGGCAAAAGCCCTTGGCTGTGCCCATGTAGTCCGCGTGACGCCGGAAGAACACGACCGGCTCATTGCCTATACGAGCTCCCTGCCGCACGTGCTGGCTACGTCCCTCGTAAACAGCGAGGCCATGACCAGCATGACCAAATATTTCATTGCCGGCAGTTTTCGCGATGGCTCACGCGTAGCCGATATCAATGCCCCCTTATGGACCAACCTGTTTTTGGCCAATAAAGAAAATCTTTTGTATGAAATAGACCGCTTCAGCACGGCCCTGCAACAGTTTGCCACACTCTTACAAGAAGAAAACCGCACCGGCATTTGTGACTTTTTGCAACAGGCCGCTGTACGGAGAAGGGAACTGATCCATGAAACACATACACGTTGAGTTAGGAAAAGATTCATATGACATTCACGTCGGCAACGGTCTCTTAGACCGGGCTGGCGATTATATCCGCAGTCTTACCCATACCCGTAATATTGCCGTTATCAGCGACTCCCACGTAGATGGTCTCTACGGCCGGCGCCTGGAAGATTCCCTGGCGGCTGCCAATTTTACGGTACACCGTATCGTCTTTCCGGCAGGCGAAAAGAATAAATCCGCCGCCTCTTTATTGGAATTATATCGTCAATTGTCAGAAGCGGGCATTACCCGAATGGATTACGTCGTCGCCTTTGGCGGTGGCGTAACCGGCGACCTCGGTGGTTTTGCTGCGGCGACCTTTTTGCGGGGCCTGCCCTTCGTACAGATTCCGACGAGTATCCTCGCCCAGGTGGACAGCAGCGTCGGTGGCAAGGTAGGCATTGACCTGCCGAGCGGCAAAAACCAGGCCGGCAGCTTTTGCCAGCCTCAGGGCGTACTGATTGACCCGCAGCTCTTGCGGACATTGCCGCCGCGCTACGTACACGATGGCTTGGGTGAAGTGATTAAGTACGGCTGCATTACCGATTTGCAATTATTTGAACTGCTTGAAGCCGTAGATGAAGAATCGATCTTTTCTCACTGGGAAGAAATCATTGAACGCTGCTGTTCCTGTAAGGCCCGCCTCGTTGAACGGGACGTTCTCGATTTGGGAGAACGCATGGTGCTGAACTTTGGTCATACTATTGGCCACGCTATTGAACGGTATTACGACTACGGCGTCTATACCCACGGGGAAGCTGTCGCTGCGGGTATGTCCATGCTCACGGGTATGACCGAAGAAATGGGCCTGACTCAGGCCGGGACGACGGCGCGCTTACGCCACCTGCTGCAGCGGTACGGCCTGCCGCAGGACGTCGATGCCACCGCGGCAGAGCTGCTGCCTTTTATCAGCAATGATAAGAAAATGCGGGGTCAGCACATGACTCTCGTAATTCTAAAGGAAATCGGCAAGGCCCGGTTGTTGCCGCTCGATGCATCGGAGCTGCCAAAATTCATACGAAAGAAGGGGGCAAAATGAATATACGTATTACACCGCAGTTTTTGCGGGGAACGGTTGTTACGCCTTCCTCTAAAAGTATCGGTCACCGCGACCTGATTTGCGCAGCCCTGGCGGCAGGAGAGAGCGTCGTAGATAATATCTCTGTATCCCAGGATATAGAAGCTACGTGCCGCATCCTACGGTCCTTTGGTGCAGCTATTGAAGAAGTTTCTTCAGAATACCCGCACCGCAGTGCGTATCGCGTTCGCGGCGGCCTTAGAAAGCAGGCACTCCCCTTTGTCGCTGATGCAGGCGAATCGGGGTCGACCTTGCGCTTTCTCATACCGGCTGCCCTCTTGAGCGGCAATACGGTTACCTTTACAGGCCATGGACGGCTCGTATCACGGCCTCTCGATCCCTATTACCGGCTCTTTGATGAACGGGGCATTGCCTATGAAACGACTAAGGGCCAGCTGCCGCTGACCGTAAAAGGACAATTAGAACCCGGTAATTATGCGTTGCCCGGTGACGTGAGCTCCCAGTTTTTCACGGGCCTGCTCATGACATTGCCTCTCCTTTCCGGTGATTCCCTGGTAAAGAGTACGACGCCTCTTGAATCGGCAAGTTACGTCGATATGACCATTGACTGCTTGCGGCAGCATGGTGTGGAAATCGAGAAGGAATGGAATGGCTCTTACCATATTCCAGGCGGACAAGCGTACCGCAGCGGTCACTATGTCGTCGAAGGGGATTACTCCCAGGCAGCCTTTTGGCTGGCTGCGGGAACGCTGGGTAAGGCTGTCTGCTGTACAGGCCTGCGGCCTGATTCGGTGCAAGGCGATAAAGTAATCGTTTCCTTCATCCGGCAAATGGGCGGGCAAGTTGAAGGGAAAACAGAATTAACAGCCTGCCCGTCTGACCTGGAAGGTTGTGTGCTCGATGTAGAAGATTGTCCCGATCTGGTTCCTATTCTGGCCGTGCTCGCTACCTGTGGCCATGGCGTGACCCGCATCATCCGTGCCGGCCGTGTACGGCTGAAGGAATGCGACCGGCTCCACGCTATTGCAACGGAACTCAACGCCCTCGGGGCAGATATAGAAGAAGAACCGGAAGGCCTGCTTATTCACGGTGTCGGCAGCCTGCACGGCGGCCGCGTCAGCTCCTGGAACGATCATCGCATTGCTATGGCCCTGGCCATTGCTTCGCTCCGCTGCAGTGAACCTGTCGTCATCGAAGGCGCTGAATGTGTACGCAAATCGTATCCGGAATTTTGGCAGGACTTTGCATCTTTAGGCGGTGCGTGTCACGAGGAGGAATGACCGATGAATACCTTTGGAGAAACGATTACCTTAACCATCTTTGGGGAATCCCACGGGGCCTCAATCGGCGCTGTCCTGGACGGCCTGCCGCCGGGAGCAGCCCTTGACTGGGACGCCGTACGGGCAGAGATGGCCCGGCGGGCACCGGGAAAAAATGATATGTCGACAGCCCGCGTAGAAAAGGACGCCTTTGAAATTCAGAGCGGTTTTTTCCAGGGCCATACGACAGGGACTCCGTTATGTGCTATTATCCGCAATGGTGATCAGCGCTCGAAGGATTATGATCAGCTGCGCCATGTCATGCGGCCGGGCCACGCCGATTATTCCGGTAAAATACGCTATCATGGCTTTAACGATTACCGGGGCGGCGGTCACTTTTCCGGCCGTCTTACAGCCCCGCTGGTCTTTGCCGGTGCCGTAGCGTCACAAATCTTGCAGGGCTTTGGTGTCACCGTTGGCGCTCATATCCGCCGCCTGTCTGACGTGGAAGACAGGCCTTTCCGGGAAACGGGCGAACCGGCAGCAACCCTCGCGGCCTTAAAGAAGCAGACCCTGCCGGTCCTCAATGCCGGTACGGCAGCCATGATGGAAAGCCGTATTCTGAAGGCCAAGGAAGAGCTGAACTCCCTGGGCGGTATTATTGAATGCATGGCCCTGGGCCTGCCGGCAGGACTGGGCGATCCCTTTTTCGATTCCGTAGAAAGCCAGTTGAGCCATATGCTCTTTTCTATTCCGGCTGTAAAAGGGGTAGAATTTGGCAGCGGCTTTAGCCTGGCCGGCTGGAAAGGATCAGAGGCCAATGATGCCTTTTATTATGACGACGACGGCTCCGTCAAGACCAAGACCAACCATAATGGCGGTATCAACGGCGGCATAACGAACGGCATGCCTGTCGTCTTCCGCCTGGTCGTAAAACCGACGGCCTCCATCAGCCTGCCCCAGGAAACGATCGATACGGATACAGAGAAAAATTGTGAGCTCTCGATTACAGGCCGCCACGATCCGTGCATTGTCCAGCGGGCTGTACCAGTCGTAGAAGCGGCTACAGCCTGGACCTTGCTCGACATCCTGCTCAGCGCAAAGGGGAGGTAGGCCCTATGATACATGCACCGGAAGAGCCCATGCGTATTGCCTGCTTTGGCCAGGCCGGCTCGTATACGTATGAAGCTATGCAAGACTATTTTAAAGGCCAGGCCATTACACCGGTCTATGCTTCTCATTTTGAAGATGTCATTGAAGCAGTCATGACGCGGGAGGTACGTTACGGTGTCGTGCCTATAGAAAATTCTTCCACCGGCGGTATTACGGAAGTATACGATCTCATTCATCAGTTTGACTGCCACGTCGTCGGCGAAAAATACGTCAGAGTAGAGCATAATCTCCTGGGCTTGCCGGGAACTGCTCTTGGGGAGATACGGGAGGTCTATTCCCATCCTCAGGGCCTCGACCAATGCCGGGGCTATCTGAAACGGCACGACGACTGGGTACTGCATCCGTACTTCAGTACGTCCCAGAGTGCGGCTAAGGTACAGGAAACGGGAGATCCTCATTTGGCAGCTATTGCCAATAAGACGGCAGCCGGCCTGTACGGCCTGGAGGTCCTCGTACCCCATATTAACGATAATACGACGAATTATACGCGCTTCTTTATCCTGGCAGCCCAGCCGGAGGAACGGGAAACAGCCGATAAGATTACGCTGGTCCTTACGGTACGGCATGAACCGGGAGCGCTCTATCACGTACTGGGCTATTTCTTTTATAATTCCATGAATATGACGCACTTGGAATCACGGCCCATGAAAGGCCGGCCTTTTGAATATTTCTTTCACATCGATGTCATGGGCAGCCTAAAAGATCCTGTGACCTATCATGTGTTACACAATTTGAAAGACCACTGCAATTATTTTAAAATTTTAGGTAACTACATTGCTGATGCGAGGAGGGAATGCACATGAAATTAGGAGTTATCGGGGCAAAACTGGGCCATACGGCCTCCCCGGCGATACACAACAAACTGTTCCGTATGCTGCAGGTAGAGGGACAGCATGATTATGGCGTTCTCGAAATGGATCGCAACGATATACCCAACGAATTACAGCGCCTGCGTGATGAAGGCTACACCGGTGCGAATGTTACTATCCCGTACAAATTGGACGTCATGCCCTTTTTGACCGATATTTCCCGGGAAGCGCGGACTATTGGCGCCGTCAATACGATTCATTTTACACCGGAAGGTTCCTTTGGGTACAACACGGATTACTGCGGGTTCGGCCGTTCTCTCCAGCATGCAGGCATTGAAGTAGAAAATAAAACCTGCGTTGTCCTCGGCTCTGGCGGGGGTGCCCGGGCGATTATCCAATACTTGTCCGACAGGAATGCAAAACAGATTACGGTTATTTCCCGGAATCCCCATACGAAAACCGATTTCGACCGCTTTACCGGCAATTTGGGCATCGATACGATCAGCTATGAAGCCTTTGCCCGCTCGCACGGCGGCGATGTACTGGTCAATTGTACGCCTGTAGGTATGTTCCCTGATGTCAACGGCTGTCCTGTGGCAGAAGCGAGCATTGCCCAATTCCCGTCGGTTGTCGACATCGTCTATAATCCTAAAGATACGCAGATACTGCAAATCGCCCGGCGCCACGGCGCACGTACGTTAAATGGCATGTACATGCTCGTGGCCCAGGCGATTGGCTCAGAAGAAATATGGATGCACCGTGATATTGCGTCACAGGTCATTGAAGAGATTGCAAAGGAGATGGAATCGTATTATGAACAATAAACAAAACATCATCATCATCGGTATGCCCGGTAGTGGCAAGACAACCTTTGGCCAGGCCCTGGCAAAACGGCTGGGTCGTGAATTTTTTGACGCCGATGCGGTCATCGTAGAACAAGAAGGCAAGACGATTCCTGAACTCTTTGCCGTCAGTGAAGATTGTTTCCGTGACGCTGAAGTCCGGGCCAGCCAGACCCTGGCTGATAAGGAAGGTATTGTCGTGGCCTGTGGTGGCGGTGTCATCAAGCGGCAGGAAAATATAGATATTTTCAAAAAGACGGGTACGGTGTTCTTCCTGGACCGTTCGCCTGACGACATTGTCAGCGATGTCGATGTATCGACGCGGCCTTTATTGAAGGACGGCAAGCAGAAGGTATATGACCTCTACGACGAGCGGATTGCCTTATACCGTAACGCCGCCGATCACCGCGTGGCCAATAATAAACATATCGATGAAGTACTGGCTGATTTTATTGCACTCGTCAATAGCTTGGATTAAGCCTGCAGGCTCCTGGCAAAGGCTGTTACAGCACAGCTTGTTTTGGAAAAGCCGATTCCCTGACCGTCACAACACATGGAGTGTTGCTGACGGTCATTTTTCTGTCGGCTGCGCCGGCTGTTCGGCCTGTTCCTCAAAGACAGAGCTCTTGTAATGGAAAAGGAGAAAACAAAAGGCTGCCATAATGACGATCAGTGGTGAAAGCACGCCGTATACAAAGGTGTAGCTGGACGCATGGGCGACAAAGCCCAATGATGCGGCAGCCAGGCCGATGAAAATATCGAGAAACCAAAAGTATGTCGCCGTAGCGGCACCGGCCCGGGCTGGCGGCACACTCTGAATGGCCAAGGTCTGGAAGGCCGGGCTCAGGGCGCCAAACCCTAGACCGAGGGTGATCCCGGCAGCGTAGAGTAAAGTAAGGGATTCAATACGGCTAAAGAGGACCAGACCGGCGAGGAAGAAAATAAAACCGGGAATGATGACATAAAAAGAGCCGAGCTGGTCAAACATGCGGCCAATGAGGGGACGACTGGCCACGATGGTCAAGGCGAAGATGGCAAAAAAGACGCCTGTCTGGTCTGCCATGTGCAGACTGCGCATGTACAGGGGAATAAAGGTTAAAATACCGCCGTAGGCGAAATAGACGAGACCGCCTAAGAAAGAAGCCGGCAGGGATTTCTTTTCTAATAATTGTGAAAGGGCCAGCTGCGTGTGCGTTGCCTTCGGTTCTACGACAGACCGGGATAGTCCCGTAAGGGCCGTGCTGACCAGCATCGCCGCGGCAGCTACGGCCAGGACGACGAAAAGAGCCCGGGAGCTGAGCAGGTTATAGAGGAGCAAGCCTGCCAGGGGCCCGATGACCATGGCCAGATTCGTCGTTACAGAGAAATAGCCGATGCCCTCACCACGGCGGGAGGCCGGGATGACGAGGACGGCAATGGCCGTGGCTGTCGTCGTTGCAAAGGAAAAGATAATACCATGAATAAAGCGCAGGACGAAGATGCCTTCACTGGCAAAAACGAAATTAAACGAAGCCATGACCAGCGTAAAGAGGAGCAGGGCCAGGAGCAAGATACGGCGCTTGTTCTTGCGGTCAATGATGAGTCCTGCCAGGGGCCGGAAGATACTGCTGCCTACCTGGAAAAAGGTCATGGCCAGGCCGGCTTGTACTTCGTTGCCGCCGAGCTGCAGGATAATCAGCAAGGGGAGTGTCGTAACGAGAATATACTGTGTAAGGAATTGAAAAAAGTTAATGCCGCCCATACAGAGAAAGGGCGCTGTCCATAATTTGTCTTTGGTCAAAGTATCAGGTCTCCTTCTTAAATAAAATGTGAGTAACATTACTATTATACGCCTCATATAGTCCTTATAAAAGTATAAAAAATCCTCCGGTTATATGCGGAGGATTTTTTCGGGCACGAGGGAGTCTTTTTTTTAGAAGAGCACGTCCCGGATGTATTCAATGGGCATGTCTTTACCGGTCCAAAGCTTAAAGGCGGCAGCGCCTTGGTAGAGCATCATGGAAAGGCCGTTAAAATTCTTACAGCCCACGGCGTCACACCATTTCATGAGCTTTGTCTGACGCGGTGCATAGACCGTATCCATGACGATTAAATCACGGTGCAGGTACGAAGGGTCGGGAATAGCAACGACGTCTTCCAGGGGTTTCATGCCGCACGGTGTGCTGTCAATATAAATATCGGCCCGGTCCAGCTCCCGCTTTAAAGCTGCGTGGTCGTCCAAATCGTACAGGTTAACGATCGTCTGCGTCTGTTCCCGTAATTTGGCTACTGTTTTTTCCGCTTCGGCCCAAAAGCGGTCGCGGCGGTTAAAAATGGTCAATTCCGCAACGCCGTCGAGGGCTGCCTGGACCTGAATGGCCGTAGCAGCGCCGCCGGCACCGCTGACGACCAGCTTCTTGCCGACGTAGCCGACCCCTTCGGCCTGTAATGCCTGCATGGCACCGACGCCGTCTGTAATCGTGCCGGTAAGGACACCGTTATCGTTGACGACGGTATTGCAGGCGCCGACGATTTGCGAGGCCGGTGACAGCTTATCCAGGTATTTTGTAATGGCCCCTTTATTAGGCATGGAAACGTTCCAGCCGCGGACCTTCATGGCCCGCAGGCCCTGTACCGTATCTGCCAGGGTGGTGTTATCGACTTCAAAGCAAACGTAGACATAATCGAGGCCCAGCTTTTTGAAGGCTTCGTTGTGCATGGTCGGCGACATGCTGTGCCGGATAGGGTCGGCAATGAGACCAATCAGTTCTGTATGGCCCGTAACGCGTTCTGTAATAGGAATCTTTCCCATAAGATTAGTTCCTCCTGGAATATAACTACTAGATATTAGCTGCCGAAGCGGCCCTGCCGTCGCAGCAAAGAAAATCAGGATACCCCTCATTGTACTACCTGCCGGAGTATTGTCAAACAGGCCGCTCCGGCAGACCTGGATCAGCCTGGAAAAAAACTAACCCCAGGCGATGGCCTGGGGTTAGAAGAGAACGGGAACCGTGTGTCCCGTCAGGTACAGCTTAGTGCAAAGCCCGTAAGATTTGCTGCAGTGTCGTTACTTCCAGCTGTCCCGGAGCAGAGGCTTTCTTGGCCGAACCGAAGGTCAGGGCAGAACCGAAGATTTCCCCGCTGATGCGGCTGATGGCGCCCAATTTGCCCATGGACATGGTAATGATGGGTTCATCAGGGTATTGGGATTTAACGGCTTCTGTAGCAGACAAGAGCGTCAGTACATCTTTAGCGGAATTCGGCATGCAAGCCAGTTTGGCAACGTCAGCACCGAGCTTTTTCATGCCGATGAGGCGTTCCGTAATTTCTTCGAAGGACGGAGTTTTAGCAAAGTCATGGTTGCTCATGACGACCGTGACGCCCTGTTCTTTGGCAACCGCCAGGGTCTGGGCGATGCTGTCGCGGTTACGATAGTATTCTACGTCGACAGCGTCTACTTTGCCGCTCTTGATAGCGTACTGGATCAGCTCGAAATAGTAGTTTTCCGGTACGGCCGTTTCGCCGCCTTCTTCTTTCGTACGGAAGGTGAAGAGGATGGCACCGTTCGGCAGTTCTGTACGAACGGCCGTCAGGGCTTCGCCAATGGCGTCGAGAGAGGTTACGTCTTTCAGAAAATCGATGCGCAGTTCAACGACATCATAAATTTTGTCTTGCAGATAACGGCATTCCTGAACCAGTTCTTCTACAGAACGGCCGACGATGGGAACGCAGATTTTGGGCATACCGTTGTCGAGAACAACATTGCCAATTTTTACCATAGTGGATAGATCCTCCTTGAGAGTGTATTAAGCAGCAGGTCTTTCTTTCATAACGCTATTATAGCGGATGTAAATCAGGACGGCAATGATGAAGCCGGCCAGAGCGATGGCAGCGTCGAGACCCATGATGCTGTTGATGCCGCTGTCAGCCATGTAACCGGTGATAACCGGGATGGTGAAGGAAGCAATGGAGCCGGTCGTGTAGAAGATACCGGTCATCGTGCCTTTGCCCTTCGGGAACATTTCCGTCATCATAACCAGGCCGAGCTGCATAACGCCACCGGCAGCGGAGAAACCAACGACGAAGGAAAGAACCGGAGCCAGGGAAGCCGACGGCATGAAGTACAGAGCGCTAATGGAAAGCGTAGAAATGAGCGTGTATACGACGAGGAGCGTAATGGGGCGTACGCCTTTTTTCGTAATGAAGGCCGTGAAGAATACGCAAGCCAGGGAACCGACAGAGTAGTAGCTCATGAGGGAGCGGGCAGCCATATCGGGCATCTGGGCAACGGCTACACCGTATTTCGTGAGCCACTGGCTGATCAGGTAGAACGTAGCCTGGGAAATGTAACCGTAAATTACGAAGCAAATGCCTTCCAGGTACCATTTGGATTTCGGAATCCACGCAGCGGCAGCTGCATCTTTGCCTTCGTCTTTTGCTTCCTGGGCAGGATTCATGGACGGGAAGGACATTTTCAGCATGACCGGAATGTTGACGGCCAGAATGACGGCAGCTACGATGAAGGACCAGCCGTACCATTCGTTAGAAGCAACGAGGAAGCCAACGAAGAGGGGCAGCAGGAACTGGCCGGCAGAGATGAAGGCTTTCAAGAGGACCGTTGCCGTGCTGGCGCTTTCCGGATACGATTCGATCAGGGCCGGATAGGTGCCGGCATCGAGGAAGGAGTTGGCAATCCCGGCGAGAATACCGAAGATGCAGGCTACCGTCGAAGTCGGGCTGAGTAAAATACCGACGAAGAAGGAAATGTACGTGATCATACCCAGAACAACGAAGGGTTTACGGCCGTATTTATCAGACAGTTTGCCCGATACGAACAGTACGATCAGGCGGCCGATGCCGAGCATGGAAATAACCCAGGCAACGTCAGCGATGCTGCCCCAACGGGCGGCGAGGGCATCCATGTTCTGCGCGAGAATGATAACACCAATACCATGTACAAAGTAGTTCAGGTAGAGGCTAAGGCACAAGGGGCGGTAGGAATGTGTCTTTTCCATTGGTAATAGTCTCCTTTATATGCGGCTTAAAAAAGCACGTCTTTAATGAAATCTACAGGCATTTCTTTACCTGTCCAGAGTTTGAAGGCAGCGGCGCCCTGGTAAAGCATCATGCCGAGGCCATTGAAGTTTTTGCAGCCTACTTCGTCGCACCATCTCATGAGTTTTGTCTGGCGCGGTGCATAGACCGTATCCATGACGATGAGGTCCGGACGGAGGTAGGATTTATCAGGAATAGCGACGACGTCTTCGAGCGGTTTCATGCCGCACGACGTGCTGTCAATGTAGATATCAGCGCTATCGAGTTCGGCTTTCAGTTTAGCGTGGTCTTCGAGAGGATAAATGTTGACGATGCAATCTGTGCGTTCACGCAGTTTTTTTACTGTTTCTTCGCCATGTGCATAGAATTCATCGGCACGGTTGAAGATGGTTAATTCTTTGACGCCGTCGAGGGCAGCCTGTACCTGAATGGCTGTAGCAGCGCCGCCGGCACCGATAACGACCATTTTCTTGCCGACGTATTCAACGCCTTCTTCTTTCAGAGCCTGCATAGCGCCGATGCCGTCTGTAATCGTGCCCGTGAGGACGCCGTTGTCGTTAACGACAGTATTGCAAGCGCCGACGATCTGGGAAGCCGGGGACAGCTTGTCCAGGTACTGCGTGATCGGTCCTTTGTTAGGCATGGATACGTTCCAGCCGCGGACTTTCATAGCGCGCAGGCCTTTTACCGTATCTTCCAGTGTGGAGTTGTCTACTTCGAAGCAAACGTATACATAATCGAGGCCTAATTTTTTGAAGGCTTCGTTGTGCATGGTCGGCGACATGCTGTGACGGATCGGATACGCAATGAGACCGATTAATTCCGTATGACCTGTAACGCGTTCAGTAATAGCAATTTTACCCATAATGGTGTTCCTCCTAAAAGTTATAATAGTAGAAATGTAGTATTGCGTCATGTGTTAAATTTCACATGAGAAAGCCTGATATAACGTTGCCTGGCAACGTGTAAAAAATAAGTACTGACTGCCTGGGGCCATCCCGCAGGATGACCCGGCAGTTAGCAGGTATATGCTTAGTCGTCAAAGCCGCCAATCATATCGATGGTATTGACGATGTTGCGGCCAATTTCTGTACCGTGGATAATCTGGCCTGTCTTCAGGCTGTTGCCGTAGTTGCAGAAGGGAATATCGTGTTCTGCAGCATAGGTTCTGAAGGGATCGTCAGCCGGGATATCCGGAACGAGGCCCATACAGATGAAGCCATAGTCAAAGGGATATTCAGCCGTTTCGCCGTTGTGGGAAGCCACGAATTTATCGGGGCAAACCTTCTGCAGGCTCGTACCGAGGTGCATATCGACGGGGTGTGTAGCCAAGAGTTCCTTGAAGGTCGATTTGGAAACGATGTCGGCATCTTTACCGAAGGACGGCATCATTTCGATCATAGCTACGTCTGCTTTGCGGAGCGTGAAGAATTCCATTACGTCCAGGCCTACGGCACCACAGCCGATGATGACCACTTTTTTGCCTTCTGCATTGGCTGCGTAGTACGGAATATTATCCATGAAACCGTAGATCGATTTGATGTGGGAGCCTTCGACGTCGGTCAGCTCGCGCAGGCCTTCGATAGGCGGCAGCATAGGCTTCGAACCCGTAGCTGCGTAGAGAATATCCGGCTTCAGCTCGTTGAGCAGTTCCTTCGTAGCCGTCGTATTCAGGCGGATCGTCAGGTTCGGCAGGGCTGCTGCACGTTTTTCCAGGTAGGCCGGGAGATCTTCGATACGGCTCTTTTCGGGGAAACGGGCAATCTTGCGGGCCAGGCCGCCAACTTCGCCTTCCCGTTCGATAAGGGTTACACGGCAGCCTACTTCAGCGGCTGTGCAAGCTGCTTCCAGGCCGGATGTGCCACCGCCGATAACGACGACGTGCAGATCCCGTGTAACTTTACGCTTTTTATAAGCCGTGCCGCCGATGATGTCGGGGTTGACTGTGCAGCGGATCGGCTGGGATTTGGCAATGCGGTGATCGGCGCAGCCGATGTTGCAGGAGATGCATTTGTTGATGCAGTCGACTTTGCCGGTCTTGGTTTTACGAACCCAGTCGGGATCGGCAATGAGGCCACGGCCGATAGCCAGGAAATCTGTTTTGCCTTCGGCAATGATCTGATCGGCAATTTTTGGGTCGCGGATGTTGCCGGAAATGATGACCGGTTTGCCGAATTTCTTCTTGACTGCTTCCGAGAGGTACGCACGCCAGCCGTCGGGCATATCGCATTTATCAATCTGGTACTGAATGGAATCATTGACGGCCGCGGAGACGTTGATAATGTCTACTTCCGGTTCAATGTATTCGAGGAGCTTCAGTGTATCTTCCAGTGTGTTGCCGCCTTCGATGAATTCGTCAGCAGAAATACGGAAGGAAATGGGAACCCATTTGCCGACGGTCTTGCGGACGGCTTCAACGACGAGACGGGCGAAGCGGGCACGGTTTTCATAGGAACCACCGAATTCGTCTGTCCGCTTGTTGTAGAGAGGCGATAAGAACTGGTCCAGGAGGTACGAATGACCACCGTGGATTTCGACCATATCGAAGCCGGCCTGAATGGCACGCTGGGCAGCTTCGGCATATTTGTCGACAATGGCCAGAATTTCGCTCTTAGTCAGCGGGCGCGGTGCCGGGTTGCCTTCTTTGGAAGGAACCGACGAGGACGATACGGACTGGAGACCGTGCAAGCGTTCCGGATAGGCCGAAGCACCGGCGTGGTTCAACTGGATCGAAGCCAGGGCACCATACATGTGAATCCGTTCGGCCAATTCGTAGAGGCCGGGAATAAACTGTTTATTATCAATGCGGAGCTGCTTTGTACCGTTCGTTGCCAAGGGATAGTCAATGCAGGCATTTTCTACGGTAATCAGAGCTGTACCGCCACGGGCACGCAGACCATAGTAGTCTTTCATTTCTTCCGTTACTTCTCCCGTAAAAGAAGCAAGGTTCGAACCCATTGGCGGCATGATGACACGATTGCGGAAGGTCGTGCGTTTTACCGTCAGAGGTTCAAAAATGTGCGGGTAATTCTGACTCATGAATGAGATCCTCCTTAACGAAGTACTATCTATAGTATCCATAGGTTACTATTACAGAAAGTATTGTGAAAAACAGAACTAGATATCTTTGACATCTCACATTATACAGGAAACAAGTAATAGGACAATTTCATAAAAATGATAAATTTGATACGAAAAAACTATTGATAGGGCAGAGGGTACTCTTACTAAAGGATAAGCCAGACTGGCTCGTTTCCCAAATGAACGGGAAGACAGCTCTTTTAAGCGGTAGAATAAGACGAGTATTTTGTCATAAAAAAATAGGTTTTTCTCTATCAATTAATAGTAAATTACGATATAATCATTAGTAAATGACTATTGATAAAAGAACTTTTATCACAAAACATGCACAACATATATAACTAGGAGCCTATTATGAATTTAAAGCAATTGCAGTATTTTCAGACCCTGTCTGAGACCGAGCATTACCGTAAAGCCGCTGAGCGCCTGTATATTACAGAACCCAGCCTGAACCGCGCTGTGCGGGATTTGGAAAAAGAACTGGGGATCCAGCTCTTTGAAAAGCGGGGCCGTAATATTTATCTCAACAAATATGGCCGCCTCTTCTTGCCCTATGTGACACGCTCCCTGCAGGAACTCGACCGGGGCATATCATTACTAAAAGCCTATACCAGACCGGATCAGGGTACGATTACCCTGGGCTTTATTTATACTATGGGCTATACGATGGTGCCGGAAATGATTACCCAGTTCCGGGGAGTCCCGGAAAATGAAAAGATTTCCTTTGACTTCCGGCAAGGCACGACGGCATCCTTGATTAAAGAGCTGAAAGAAGAAAAAATAGATGTCGTCCTTTGCTCAGCTATTGAAAATGAACCGGATATCCTCTTTTATCCCGTAGCGGAGGAAGACCTGGTCGTGGCCGTACCCAAAGGGCACGCCTTGAGTAATCGCGGCTCTGTATCGTTAAAAGAACTGGAGCCGTACCCGTTCATTTCCTTCAGCAAAAACAGCGGCCTCTATAAGATGACGCATAAATTGCTGGAACAGGCCGATTCCCATCCGAAAACCATTTGTCACGTTGAAGAAGATAATGCCATGGCCGGCTTTGTGGCCGCCGGGTATGGGGTGGCTATTATGCCTGATTTTTACACCTTAAAGCATTATGAGCTTGAGCGTATTCCCATTGCCGATCCCTTTGAACGGCGCTATCTCTATTTGGCCGTTTATAAGCATGCCCATGTACTGCCGGTAGTCGATCGGTTTCGTAATTTTCTTCTTTCCCGCTGGGCCCGTAACGGCAGCCTGTAAGCACACAAAAAGCCCCGCTTTTCCTTTGTGGAAAAAGCGGGGCTAACTATTACGTTATGATTGGCTTTCATCGTGATGCAGGGCTTCAATGCGGTGAATATCACCGACGATGAAGAGGAAGGAAAAGACACCTAAGGCGGCAATGCAGCTAATGAAAATCATAGCACCGACGAAGGAACCTGTAAACTGCACGATCAGGCCAATGACGATGGGAGTAATGATACCTGCCAGGTTGCCGATGAAATTGAAGACGCCGCCGGCCAGGGCAACGGAATCAGACGGCGCAATATCACCGACAGTACTCCAAACGATAGCAGCCATACCCTGGCCGAAGAAGGCAAGGGCCATGATGGCAATGACGGCATTAAGAGAATCGACGTAGTTGGCGCCTAAGATCGTCATGGAGCAGAGGAGACCGCAAATGATGGGCAGCTTGCGGGCCTTGGAGAGGCTGGCACCGCGGCGCAGCATCGTATCGGACCAGTAGCCGCCCAGGAGAACGCCGCATAAGGCACCGATATAGGGAATGACAGCGTATACGCCGGCCTTGAGGAGGGGCAGCTGTTTGGACATGACCAGGTACGTAGGAAACCAGGTCAGGAAGAAATACATGGTACTCGTGTTAGCAAACTGGCCTAAATAAATGCCCAGGAGCTGACGATGCTTGAAGAGGTAGGTTACCTGGGACCACGTAATGGACTGTTTTTCACTCTTCGTTTCTACGAGGCCGCCGCCTTCACGGATATAGTCCAGCTCAGCCTGGTTGGCGCCGGAATTTTCACTGGGTTCCCGATAGAGGAAATACCAGACAATACTGGCCAGGATGCCGATAACGCCGGTGACGTAAAAGATTTCACGCCAGCCGTAATTTTCTAAAATCCAGAATAAGACCGGTGTCAGAAACGCCAGACCGATGAATTCGCCGGCCGTATAGATGGACGTAGCCGTAGCCCGTTCCTTTGCCGGAAACCACGAGGCGACGACGCGGCTGTTCGTAGGAAAGGCCGGCGCTTCAGTGGCACCAATGGCCAGGCGGATACCAAAGAGGGAGGCAAAGGAATTGCCCAGTCCCATAAAAATCGTAAATAAAGACCAGAAAAAGAGGGATACCGTGTAAGAAATACGGGAGCCGACGTATTCAATAAACCAGCCGCCAGGAATCTGCATAAGTCCATAGGCCCAGGAAAAGGCGGAAAAGAGCAGCCCCATCGTGGCGGCGTTAAATTCCAATTCCTGACTCATACTGGAAGCGGCGACGGCCATATTCGTCCGGTCCAGGTAATTGATAGCTGTAAGGACGAAAAGCAGCGAAAGTATAAACCAGCGCTTTTTTGTTTTTTTCTGTAATTGTTGCATAGTCATAGTCCTTTCTCAGGAAAAAAATGGTTGTTCTATTATTCACATAGGTAGTAAGAGAGACACCTACGCGTACATTGATATACTCGTCGTATTCATTTTATACAATAGATAGGGGAAAGGCTATTATTTATTTTAACTTAATTAATGCATAATAGCTATTAATATACTAGTATTAACTGTAAATAATACATTAAATTCATAATATGGTCTATCTTTTTACTTTAAGGAATAAGTGGCGGCCATAAAGGAACGAACGACCGGGCTGAATCTATGGAATCTCATGGAAAAATAAAAAAAAGGAAGGCAGAAAAGGCTTGTCATTCTAACGGGTAAAGCATAAAATAAGGCTATCCGCACAGGCAGGGTTCTAATGCCGCGGTGCTTTCCGTGTTTTCATAGGGAAAGAATTATATAAAAAGGCCAAGTTTCTTTGCCGGAGCCATTGTCCGGCAAGAAAGAGGCCGTAAGAAAAGGAAGAGGATAGGAGTAAAAGCATATGAAACACATGAAGATTGCGTACAGCTTTGACGTACAGTACTATTTTGTTGACAGTGACCGGGAAATCGTGCCTGTCGAAAAAACCGATTTTACAGATGTTGCCGTTGCCGTCCTTTCGGATCAGGATTTTGATTATATCGATACGATCGATGCAACGGGGTTTGGTGTGCCCATTATGGTAATCATGCCGAGTGGCGAAAAGCTGCCTTCCCAGTATTTGGATAAGGTCGACGTCGTCCTTTCGGAGGAGGTTGTCAATAAGAGCCGCTGTATTGAAACGGCAGAACGCCTGGCCGGCAATTATGAACAGAATGTACTGCCACCCTTTTTTGGGGAACTCGTAGAGTATGTCAGTGAAAAGAATAATCCCTTTGACTGCCCGGGCCATCAGGACGGGGCCTTTTTTAAAAAGCATCCGGCCGGCCGCTATCTGTACGACTTCTTTGGTCCCCATATCTTCCAATCTGATATCTGCAATGCCGATGTCACCTTGGGGGATTTGCTCATTCATGAAGGACCTGCTTTGGACTCCCAGGATTTTGCTGCGAAAGTATTCCATGCAGATAAGACCTATTTCGTGCTTAACGGTTCGTCTGCGTCCAACCGCGTCGTTACGAATGCCCTGCTGACACCGGGAGATCTGGTCTTATATGACCGCAATAACCATAAATCCGTGGCCATCGGCGCCCTTATCCAGGCCGGTGCTACGCCTGTATATCTGGAAACGGCCCGTAACCCCTACGGCTTTATTGGCGGTATCGATGCCCACTGCTTCGATGAAACCTACTTGCGTCAGCTCGCAGCCGAACGGGATCCGGAAAAGGCCAAGCAGGAACGGCCGTTCCGCCTGGCTGTGATCCAGCTCGGCACGTACGACGGCACACTCTACAACGCGCGCTACGTTGTCGACCGTATTGGTCACCTGTGCGATTACATTCTCTTTGATTCTGCCTGGGTGGGCTATGAACAGTTCATTCCCATGCTCAAGGACAGCAGTCCGCTGCTCCTCGATTTACAGCCTGGTGATCTGGGAATCTTCGTAGTCCAGTCTGTCCACAAGCAGCAGGCCGGCTTTTCCCAGACCTCGCAGATTCACAAGAAAGACAGCCATATTCACGAACAGGACCGTTACGTAAACCATAAAACGATTAACAATGCCTTTATGGAGCAGGCCACGACGAGTCCCTTTTACCCGCTCTTTGCGTCCCTTGACGTGAATGCCAAAATTCATGCCGGCGATGCAGGCCGGAAAATGTGGCGCGATTGTGTCAAGATGGGTATTGATGCGCGTAAGGATATCCTGCGGCGCTGTCATTATATCCGTCCCTTCGTAGCGCCAATGGTACACGACCGCCTTTGGCAGCGTGGTGATACGGAATCTATGGCTGATGATATTGATTACTTTACCTTCGAACCGGGGGCCAAATGGCATGCCTTTGAAGGCTATGGTCCCAACCAGTACCGTGTAGACCCGTGTAAGCTGCTCTTGACGACGCCCGGGATTGATGCGGAAACAGGGGAGTACGAAAACTTTGGCATTCACGCCAATATTTTGGCTACGTATTTGCGTGGCAACGGCGTTATTCCGGAAAAATGCGATTTGAACTCGATTCTCTTTTTGCTGACGCCGGCAGAAAATAAAGATAAACTGCGCTTTTTGACGAGCCAGCTCGTCCGCTTCGAACGCTTTGTCGACAATAACGTGCCGATGGAAGAAGTACTGCTCGGCGTGTATAACCACTATCCCGGCCGTTATACAGGCTATACGCTGCGCCAGCTGTGCCAGGAGATGCATGATTTCTTCAAGGACCGCAATGTAAAAGACTTGCAGAAAAAGCTTTTCCGCCGTGAGTTTTTACCGGAATACGCTATGCGTCCGCAAGATGCACATTACGCCTTTATCCGGGGCCAGCGGGAACTGGTGCCGATTGCGGAAATCGAAGGCCGCATTGCCCTTGAAGGGGCCTTGCCATACCCGCCGGGCGTGCTGTGTGTCGTGCCGGGTGAACGCTGGTCCCCGACAGCTGTCCAGTATTTCCTGGCCCTCGAGGAAAGCCTCAATGCCCTGCCGGGGTTTGCCATGGAAATTCAAGGCGTGTATTTGGAACATGAAGACGACGGCCGTGTCCGCGCCTATGGCTACGTGCTGAAAGAATAAGCGCATTGCCGCTGGTATATAAAAAGCAGAGAACCGCCAATCAGGCGGCTCCCTGCTTTTTTTAGTCTTCCGTTTGCTCTGTGATTTTGCTGACGCCATAGCCGGCGTTGACTACGGCCTTTAAAAGATCTTTTTCTACGACGTCACCGGTAACGCGCAACGTAGCCCGCCCGCGTGGCAAATTGACATTCACTTTTAGAACGCCTGGAACGGCCAGCAAGGCTTCTGTTACATGCTCAGCACAGTTTTGGCACATCATGCCTTGAATATATACAAACTTTTCCTGCCCTTCCGGAGAGCCACCGAATAAATTACTGAAGAATCCCACGTAAAACGCCTCCTAGAATATGATAATGAATGTTATTCTAATTGTATTATACAAGAGCCATAAGGGAAAAACAAGTAAGCCCCCTGCTGCGTGGCAGGGGGCTTAGGAAGGTGACACTTAGAGCAGTGTCTTGACGGCGGACGTAATGCGTTCCGCTACGTAAGGGCTGTTCATCGTATAAATGTGTACGCCGTCGACGCCATTAGCCAAGAGATCGACAATCTGATCGATGGCATAGGCAATGCCTGCATCGCGCAAGGCAATGTTGTCGTGGCCGTATTTGGTCAGAATCTTTTGGAACTTAAGGGGCAAGGAAGCACCGCAGAGAGTAACCATGCGTTCAATTTGCTTTTTGTTCGTCACGGGCATGATGCCTGCTTCGATAGGAACGTGAATGCCGGCCTTTTCCTTTTTTTCCAGGAAGGAATAAAAGCACGCGTTATCAAAGAAGAGCTGGGAAATGAGCTCGCTCGCCCCGGCCTCTACTTTGATCTTCAGGGCGTCAATATCGGCCTGCAAATTTTTGGCTGCCTGGTGGCCTTCGGGATAGCAGGCGCCGATGATATTGAAGTCGTCGCCGGTCTCCTGGCGGATGAAGGAAATGAGATCGCTGGCGTGGGCAAAATCGTGTTTTGGCTCAATGTCCGGCGTGCGGTCACCGCGCAGAGCAAGGATATTTTCAATGCCTTCCTTTTTTAATTCCTGCAAAATAGAGCGGACATCGTTTTGGTCCAAGTTGATGCACGGCAAGTGGGCCGCTGTTTCGCAGCCCAGCTTTTTGATGCGGCTGGCTACCTCTACGGTCCGTGTTCCGCCCTGGCCGCCGGCACCGCAGGTGACGCTGATAAAATCAGGCGACAGCTTGCTTAGCTCCGTGAGGGTAGGAAAAACCGTTTCTACAGGCATGTCCTTTTTTGGCGGAAAGACTTCAAAGGAAAAGACAGTTTTTTTGGCAAAGAGATCACAGGTTTTCATAACATAGGCTTCCTTTTTTTTGGTATAGTCTGACTGGGTTAGGCGTTAGAAGCTGGCGAGGATGGCGCCCTGATACTTATCTTCGATGAATTTCTTTACTTCCGGTGATTGCAGGGCTTGCTGGAGCTCTTTGATTTCCGGACGATTTTCATCGCCTGCCCGGACGGCCAGAATGTTGGCATAGGGCGAGTCCTTATCTTCGATAAAGAGAGCGTCCTTCAGCGGATTGAGACCGGCTTCGAGGGCGAAGTTCGTATTGATCAGGGCAATGTCTACGTCTTCCAGTGAACGGGGAATCTGAGCGGCTTCCAGTTCGACGAACTGCAGGTGTTTGTCATTTTTGACAATGTCCTGGACGGTAGAAGAGATGCTGCCGCCATCTTTGAGGCTGATGAGGCCAGCCTTTTGCAAGATCAGGAGCGCCCGGCCGCCATTGGTCGGGTCATTGGGAATGGCTACCTTGGCACCGTCCGGCAGCTGATCCAGGCTGGTAATCTTTTTGGAATAAATGCCCATCGGTTCGATGTGTACCTTGCACAGGGCTACGAGGTTGGTGCCATGTTCGGCATTGAATTTGTCCATGTAGGGCTGGTGCTGGAAGAAGTTGGCATCGATTTCCTTGTCATTTAAAGCCAGGTTAGGCTTGACATAATCGGTGAATTCGACGACGTTGAGGTCAATCCCCTTTGCGGCTAAGAGTGGTTTGATCTGTGCCAGAATTTCCCCATGCGGTACCGGCGTGGCACCGACGGTGATCTTAGTGTTGTGTGAAACCTCGTGACCGCCTGTAGGCTTATCACCGCCACAGCCGCTTAAGAGAACGGAAAAGGATAAGAGCATCGTGGCTGCAGCCAGTGTAAAAATGTGTAGTTTTTTCATATACGTTAGGCCTCCTTGATTATGGAATATATAATGAATCGATTCGGATAGAAAAGAAAAAGACCCTTTCCCGAGAGAGAAAGAGTCTGCGTTTTCTTTATCTATCGGAATTGCTTCCGCAGGAATTGGCACCGTGTAATCGGTTGCCGGGTTTCATAGGGCCAGTCCCTCCACCACTCTGGATAAAAGCGCAATGAAGCTCATCTGTACAAGTCAATCGTATAGAAGCCACTGCTAATGAAATTGTTGATATTGATTGTATCATGTAGAGAAAATTTGTCAATATAAGAAAAATGATATGACAAAAATATATAAATAGGAATACTTATATGCGAAATCCGGCACGACACATGCCCGGGCTGACGGGCTTTCCTGCCTATGCCCTTGACTTTACGGGAAAAGAACGTATAATTACAAGTAAACTATATGAGTAAGTATCGATGAACGAAACGAGTACATGTGCAACGACAGGTACAGCGAGCCGATGGTAGTGAAAGTTCGGCCCTAGGTCAGCAGATGGAATGGATTCGGGAGATGCGGCCTGAACGGTAACCAGTAGGGTTCGACGGTGTAGTTCCACCGCTATCAAAGAACCGTGTATCGCGTTATGCTGTACATGCAGAGCTGGGCTCGTACGAGCCAATGTGGGTGGTACCGCGGAAGATTCAACCTTTCGTCCCTGTCAGGGGATGGAAGGTTTTTTTATTGTCGTAAAAAGGAGAGAAGACCTATGTTAGAAATGCGGGATGTCTGTTTTCGTTATGGGAATGGGACTCCTATTCTGGAACATATGAATGTAGAAATAGGTGCCGGTGAGTTCATTGGCTTAGGCGGCCGTAACGGTTGTGGCAAAACGACGGTGACGCGGCTGCTCATGGGCCTGGAAAAGCCCGTTTCCGGTGAAATCCGCTATGATGGCAAAATTATCAATGAAGACGATGCGTCCCGGCGCAGTGCTTTCATTGGCTATGTGTTCCAGCGGCCGGAACGGCAGATGTTTCGCCCGACCGTACGGGATGAAGTCGCCTATGGGCCACAGCAGTTTGGCCGTCAGGCTGATGAAATTGAAGCCTCTGTACAAGCAGCACTGGAACAGACGGGCCTGTCGGACCTGGCCGATGCCTATCCGCCTAATTTAAACCGTGGCGAAAAACAGCGCGTTGCCATTGCCTCTGCCATTGCCATGCACACGCAGTATCTCATTCTCGATGAACCGACGAGTGGTCAGGACAGTGCCGATAAGGAAGACCTCATGCAGCTCTTGACCAAATTGAACCGTCAAGGACTGACGGTCCTCATCATCAGCCACGACATGGATATTTTCGCCGAATACTGTCACCGCGTCCTGGTCATTGGCCATCATACGAAGGCCTTTGACGGCACACCGGAAGAGCTCTTTACCAAGCGGGATGATCTCTATGATCTGGGTCTTAGCCGGCCCGATTCCGTTACCTTGTCCCTGTCCGTACCGGGCCTGCCTTATTGCAAGTCCATGAAGGATTTTACGGCAGCTATGCTGCAGAAACTAGGAGGCCAAAAATGATGCAGCGTTTTGTACCTGTAACGAAACTGATTGGCACGGCAGCCTTCTCTTTCTGGGCTCTCGTCATCCATACGCCCGTGCCGCTGGCGGTGCTGGTAGTCATTGAATTGTGCCTGTTGGCGCTGTGCGGTAATTTTAAGAGTACGAGCAAGGCCGTTTTGAGCCTGGCCGTGTTTGCCGTGTTCCTGGCCGTTGTCCAGCTCATCGGCGGCGGCTCGCTGGAATCGGCGTATGTGACAGGCCTGCGTATGCTGGCTATGACGATTGTCTTTATTATCCTTTTAACGACGACCCGTTTGCAGGATTTGACAGCTGCCCTCGTTAAACAGATCCGCGTACCCTATGAATACGCCTTCATGTTCACGGCTGCCCTGCGCTTTGTACCGGACTTCATCGCCGAAAGCCATGCCGTGCAGGAAGCACAAGCGTGCCGTGGCTTTTCTACCAAAGGAAACATCTTTAGAAAGATACTGAATTACATGAGCGTCATTCAGCCGCTTATGCTTAAATCCCTGGGCCGTTCGGAAACGATGGCCTTAAGCCTGGAGCTGCGGGGCTTCAACAGCGATACGCGCAGCTTTATGAGCAATGTCCGGCTACGCGGCTGCGATTACCTGGTCTTGCTGCTTTTTGTGCTGCTGAGCATCGGCGTCATTTACCTGCGCATGCACGATCTCGTCTAAGGAGGAACTCAGGATGAAACAAATCACAGATATTGCATCGTTAGAATTTCACCACCGCCAAGGCGGGCAGTTCCGCTGGATTACGATTACGACGCTCATGCTGGCAATCGGTACGATTTTGCACCTCGTGTCGCCGAGTGTAGCCGGTATTACGCCGAACTGGACCATTGCTACGTATTGTGTCGCCATTTGCCTGACCAAGCCTTCGTACACCCAGTCCCTGGGCATTGGCCTCGTTGCCGCGCTGGTCAACGTCTTGACGTCTAAATCGGGCTTTCCCTATGGCAACCTGATCAGTGAACCGGCAGGGGCCCTGACGTGTACACTCATCGTCAAGAACCTGGCCTTCATCCGCTTCAAGGGCCATTCCTGTTTGCCTGTCCTGACGGGCCTTGCGGCAACCTGCATGAGCGGTGGCATTTTCGTCACCATCCTGAAATTTGCCATGGGGCTTCCGAATATCGTATATTTCACGGGCATGCTGCCCCTGGTGTTCGTCATCGGCCTCTTAAATGCCGTCGTAACGCCGCTCATGTATTTCCCGGCGCTCCGCCTCTTTGCCTCCCGTGGTATTATCGATTCGCTGGAAGAACAGAGCGTGACCTCCGATCACAGCGGCTACGACTTAAAACCGACACAAGCGGGAATCGTCTCGATGGAACATCTTTCGTATATCCATAACAAACAGAAGGTGCCTGTCCTCAATGACGTGACGCTGGCCATCCAGCCCGGCGATTTTCTGGTCATTACCGGCGAAAGCGGCAGCGGCAAGAGCTCTCTCTGCATGGCCCTGACCGGTGCCATTCCCCATTATTTTGGCGGCGTCATGAAAGGCATGGTCTACGTAGAAGGCCAGGCAACGACGCAGACGACGATTTCCAAGCTGGCCAATAAGGTCGGCGCCATGCTCGATGACTATGACAGCCAGCTCGTGGCCATGACCGTTGAAGAAGAAATTGCCTTTAGCCTGGAAAATCAGGGCGTGGCACCGGAACAGATTGATGCGGCCATTACGGAATCGCTGGAAAAGGTACACATGACGGAATATCGGCAGCGCCAGCTCAGCAAGTTATCTGGCGGCCAGCGGCAACGGCTGGTTATTGCCAGTGTCTTGGCGACCAGTCCGGAAATCCTCGTCTTTGACGAACCGACATCAGCCCTCGATCCGGAAGGAACCCGTGATTTTTACGAACTCATTCACGACCTCAACGTACAATATGGCCATACGATCGTCGTCGTAGAGCATTCGCTGGAAGCGGCCTTGCCCTTCGCCAACCGGCTGGTTCTCATCGATCACGGTCATATCCTTTGTGACGGCAGCGTAGAAGAAACCCTGCGTTATATGTATGAAAAGAATGTCTACGCCAGTGCCGTGCCGAAAATCTTTGCCTGCCAGCTTGATTTGGAACGGGCCGGCTGCCAGTTTACGGCACCGTGGCTTTCTTCTGAAACGGCAGTTGCTGCTGTACGGCAGCTGTTGCCGCAGGAGCGGTCGTGAAGCGCCTCTTGTGCCTGGGTGACAGCCTGACCTTTGGCTATGGCGTAGCCGCACAGGACCGCTGGCTCACGCTCTTAAGCCGCTCTGGCCACGTACAGTGCCAGAATGAAGGCCTGTGTGGTGATACGACGGCCGGTATGCTGCAGCGCCTGAAAGCGATGGCGCTGACTGCCTATGATGCGTTCTTTCTTATGGGCGGCTCCAATGACATCCTCCTCGATAGTCCTATGGAGCAGACGCAGCAGCATATGAGAGATATGATAAAACGGCTTGAGGCCCAGGGGAACCCCGTCTATGTAGGTATTCCGCCACTGACACTGCCGGAAAGCGCCGCCTATGGCTGGCAAGAAAGAGATGCCGTTGCCTGGCATAATGACCAGCTTACGGCCTATCGCCAGTGGCTCCTAACTGAGTGCCGGCAGCAACAGCTCTGCGTATTCGATTTCTACGCAACCCTTCGCGATGCACGAAAGGAAAACGGCAGCCTGTCTCTCTATGTCGATGGCGTACATCCCAGCCCGGCCGGCTATGCCCTCATGGCGCAGACAGCCAGAACTGTCCTCGAACGCAGTCAATTTCTTACTGATTCGTAAGCTAAGAAAACCTCCTTGGCAACAGCTGCCAGGGAGGTTTTTGTCATTATAGTTCGATGTGGCTGCATTGGTCTATGCGTAAGGCCAGGGAGAGCATTTCGTAGCCTTCCGGCCGGAAGGCATCCAGGTCTAAGAGGGAGCCTATTTGTTTGAGCCGGTAACGGATCGTATTGGGATGCTGTTGCAGCTCTTCGGCCGTAACGGCAATGCTGCCGCCGGCGCGGATAAAGGCTGCGGCTGTTTCTAAAAGGGACGTATGATTTTCCGAATCATAGTCGCGTAACGGATTGAGGATGGTATTGGCGAAATGCTGCATAGCCGGTTCACGGCAATAGGGCAGCAAGATGCTGTTAATACCTAACGATTCATAGGTCCTGAAAAGACCCTGGTCAGGTGCTGCAAAGTAGCTGCTGTAAATGGCCTCTTCCAGGCACAGCTTGATTTTCCGTTCCCTGTAGTGAATAGAGCTGACGCCAATACAATATGCCCCGGCGCAGGCCCGTAAGGGACCTGTAAGGATTTCCGTTGCCAGGTCACTGGCTTTGGCGTTTTTAAAGTTATATGATGAATGTATATATATAAAGCCGTTTTTATAGCGCAGCAATGTGCTGTAGGATGTTAAGAGATTTGCTGCTGTCGCCGTTTCTTCCAGTTTTTGGTATTCATCGGCCGATACGGGATGGAGGGCACGGAAATACATACAAAAAATATCGGGCTGCAAACACGGGTTGATTTCCAGCTGCAACTCCTTTTGTCGGGGATCGTGTTCGGGCAGGGTGAGAATGGTAGCGACAAGCTGCTCAAATTTGTCGAAATCGTGCAGACTTTGGAGCCGTTTATACACGTTGACGATGATCCGTTCAAAATACTGTTCGGAACTGCGGATGACGATAATAGGAAAATTGGCAGAATCGGCATAGCGCAGGATATGCGGCGCTAAAGGCAAACCGTACACATTTTTAATGACCAGGCAGCTGCACTGTTTGTGATGCAGCAAGCGGATGGCATCAATCAGACAGCCCGGGGCCTCCTTGGCATATTGCAAACTGGACAAAATCAGCTGATTGGGAATAAAGCTCAGCTTGGTATATTTGTTTTTCAGCGTTTTGTCGTATTCATAATCTAAAATGCCACAAGAAGAAACCTGGTTGGAAACGCCGCCGGCACCGGCTAGCAGGTGGAGACCGGAAAATTCCGGATAATGGAGAATGTCTAAAACTGTTAATTTCAACAGTATCACCTCCTGTACATTAGACTAAAATACAAATTAGATTAAATAAAGTATACTGGGAAATTCATAATATAACAACATTACTTCGCCAATCTCACGATATTTTTCAAAAAAATAGAAGAGAATTTAAATGATTGAATAGTATTTTCTATAAAATGAGGAGGAATTTTTATATTTATTAACAACAAATCGCTATTGTACTAAAAAAATGAGCGTTATAAAATTTAAATCAAAGATATACTCGCGAAATTGCTGTAACTATAGGAAGAGAGGAGTGGTAATGTGAAAAGTTTAAGTAGTCGGGCTGAAAGGTTGCGCCAAGGCGCTATTCGGGCCATGTTTGACAAAGCAGCAACGATGGAACATGTCATCAGTATGGGGATTGGGGAGCCAGATATGGTTACGCCTAAAGCAATCTGCGAAGTAGGCAGTAAGGCGTTGCAAGATGGGAAAACCCATTATACACCTAATGCAGGGACTTTATTATGTCGCAAGGCCGTGTCTGAATGTGGCGATATCAAAGACCTTGAATATGACCCGGCATCGGAAATTATCATTACCCCAGGTGGTATGGGCGCATTGTCATTGTTTTTGTCAGTCATTATTGATCAAGGGGATGAAGTTCTAATTCAAGATCCACAGTGGTTGAATTATGCCAGTCAAGTGCAGTTCTTTGGGGGAAATCCTGTAATGGTTCCCGTAAAGGCAGCAGATGGATTTGTTCTAAAAGCCGATGAATTAGAGAAAAAAATTACTGAGAAAACTAAATTGATTATGCTTAATTCACCCAATAATCCGACAGGGTGCATTATTCCGATTACAGAGCTAAAGAAAATAGCAGAATTGGCAAAAAGGTATGATTTGTTCGTAGTTTCTGATGAAGTATACAATTCCCTATATTACTCGGAAAAGCCAATTTCGATTAGTACTTTACCAGGAATGAAGGAAAGAACCGTAGTTATTAACAGCCTTTCTAAAGCATTTGCTATGACCGGATGGAGACTTGGTTATGCAGCAGGACCCGCTTCTATTATTAGTAAAATGACGATGGCTCAGGAAAATATCAGCGCATGTGCTAATTCTGTTGCACAAGAGGCCGCCATATATGCTCTTCACCATCCTGAATTAACGGAACAAATTCGAACTGTCTTTGCGAAGAGACGCAAACTCGTTTTAGAAGCAATAAATAAAATTGAAGGCATATTTTGTTATGAACCACAAGGCGCTTTTTATTTATTCCCAGACATTAGTTCTTTTGGCATGAGCAGTATGGATTTTTGTAACTCCTTATTAGAAAAGGCACATGTAGTATGTATTCCTGGAAGTGCCTTTGGCGCGTGTGGAGAAGGACATATTCGCATGGCTTATACCTGCAATGAAGCTGATTTAATGGAAGGCATACAACGAATTCAGCAATTTTGTGATTACTTGAGGAGGAGATAATGATGGGCGGTGTATTTCGGTATATTAACAAACATTTTGCATTGTGCCTTTTAATGGCAGTAGTTGTCGGCATTATCTTATCGTTTGTAATGGGAGAGTCGGTTGTTCTCTTGAAACCGTTAGGGACCATATTTACACGCCTCTTAGTTATGGTTGTACCTGTATTGGTGTTTTTCTCCATTGCGTCTTCCTTTGCAAACATTGGTGATGCAAAAAAAATGAAAAGTTGGGCAAGCAAGATTATAGGATGGTTTGTCTTTTCCATGCTGATTGCTACCTTTTTAGGTATTGCCATGGGGCTAATCTTTAAACCGGGTTTAGGAATTGAGTTACACTCCATGGATATTAAGGTCACAGAAATTACGGTGGACATGTTCATTGAATGGTTGCCGAAAAACTTCCTTGGTTGCATTGCTGAAGGGAATACCATACAAATTGTATTCTTATCTATTTTTGTAGGCATTGCTGTTGTCATGATGCCAGATGGCAAATCTAAATCCTTTTTAACGGATATTCTTTCTTCTGGGGAAGATTTAGTCTTGCAAATTGTAAAAGGCATTATGTATTATGCTCCTATTGGTGTTGCAGCATTAATGGCAACCTCTATTGGCGAGCTTAAAGGTGCATTTGTTACACAAATGGGTAGCTTTTTAGCTGCGTATAGTATTGCTTTTGTCTTGCAAGTAATTATTATGTATTTTATTTTGTTATATGTTGTTGGGAAAATTAATCCTTTCCGCTTTACTAGAAAATTATTACCAGCTCTGATTACGGCGTTTACAACCACCAGCTCTGCAGCAACTTTGCCGATGAATTTACGTTGTGTGAAGGAAATGGGCGTTGATAAAGAAATGGCAGATTTTGGTTTACCTTTAGGAGTAACTTTCAATATGGACTCCATGGGGATTGAAATTCCGCTATACATTATGTTGGGAATGTTTGCAGTTGGGACGTCACCTACTATTGGACAGTTGTTCTTGTTCGTTATCATGGGGATAGCTTTTTCCGTTGGTTGTGCCGGCGTTCCTGGTGGTGGTTTAGCTATTGCTGTAATATTGGTTAATGCGTTTGGTTTGCCTACAGATGTAGTAGCGTGGATAGCGGCAGTATTCTTTTATCTTGACATAACTGGTACGCCTATGAATATATGGGGGGATGCAGTATGCACAGCCATTGTAGCCAGCAAAGAAGGTAAAATTGACTGGGATAAGATGAATGCCTAGTCAGGGAATTACTTGTAACTAATAATTGAGTAATGAATTGGGACAAGGTCAATTAACTGCCTTGTCCCAAATTACGTATGGAATATTTTAATGAAGCAAGAATTTTAACGGAAAATCATGAAATATGCTACAATATCAGTATATACACATAGGGTAGGAGGGTGGTTTATTTGTTTATTGCAACGATAGATGGTGGTACGAGTAATACGCGGTCTTACATCTGGAAAGACGGGCAAATCGCAGGTGAGGCACGGGCTGCTGTAGGTGTGCGCAATACGGCAATTGACGGGAATAAGACCCGGCTGCTTGGCGCTGTTCGTCAGACTCTGAACGAGGCGGCGCAGCAGGCAGGCATTTCCTTAGCGGATGTGTCCCTGGTCCTGGCTGCAGGGATGCTGACCAGTAATGTGGGTCTTTGTGAGATTGAACATGTAACAGCACCGGTAACCTTAGATGAATTGGCGCAGGCTATGGTTTGCCAAACTATAGCGGACGTTTGCCCGCAGGCCATTTGGTTTGTCCCGGGCCTGCGCAATCTGGATCCGGATGCGTGCACGGCGGCAACGATTGCCCATATGGATATCATGCGGGGGGAAGAAACGGAAGCGGCCGGCCTGCTGGCCTATGCAGCACCGCAAGGTCCGGCTGTCTTGGTTCTGCCTGGTTCTCATAATAAGTATATTATGCTGGACGGACAGGAACGGCTCCTTGGGTGTCTCACCACCCTCGGCGGGGAAGTCCTTCATTCACTGACCTACGATACGATCCTGGCGGACACACTGCAGCGGTCCTATGCAGCTTCGTTTGATGAAGCTGCCTTTTTGCGGGGCCTGGCCGACCATGAGCAGCTGGGCCTCTTGCACGGCGCCTTTATGACACGTATCTTAGGCATGTTTGACCAGGGCACGACGCTGGAATTACAGAACTATCTGCAAGGACTCTTGTTGGCAGATGATCTCTATTCCCTGAAACGGAGCAGTCTTTTTGCCGGTTTGGATGACGCCGTGTTTGTCGTAGCCGGCCGGCCCGTTTTGCAGGCTGCCTATGCGTGTATGTTTGCCAAGCAGGGCTGGCGTACGGTCCTGGTCACGGCTGAGCAGCAACGGGGCCTGTCCGGTTACGGTGCTATCATGCTGGCTAAACGGCGCGGTTTAATTCAGTAAGGAGGAAGCGTATGAGCGTATTACAGGAAATGCTGGAAGCAAAAATAATCTCTATTATCCGGGGCGTGCCGAGTTCGTCCATTGTGCCGGCTGTAGAAGCCTTGGCCAGGGGCGGCGTGCGCTTTGTGGAAGTGACCTACCGGCCTGGTGATGAAGCGGCTTGTGCAGATACGTTACAGAGCATTGCCCTTTTGAAGGAAAAATTTTATCCGTCCCTGCATATTGGTGCCGGAACGGTGCTGACAGTTAAGCAGGTAGAAGATGCGGCAGCTGCCGGTGCAGAGTTTATGATTTCTCCCAATACCAATGTGGATGTTATCCGCCGTACGAAGGAATTGGGACTCCTTTCCCTGCCTGGTGCCTACACGCCGACGGAGGCCGAACTGGCCTGGGAAAGCGGTGCCGATATCGTCAAGATTTTCCCGGCATCCGGCCTGGGACCGGCTTACTTTAAGGCTGTGAAATCTTCCTTATCGCAGCTCAGGCTTTCTGCTGTAGGCGGCGTATCGGAGCAGAATATTCACGAATTTTTGGCAGCCGGCGTCGATTCTTTCGGTATTAGCAATAATCTGGTCAGTGCTGAACGGGTGGCCCGTGGCGCCTGGCAGGAAATCGAAGCAGCTGCTGCCTTTTACACGGCTGCCGTTCAAGGCTAGCCCGTGGCGGCAGCAGACGTCTTGTTTGCCTGCCGGATGAAGTACAGCGTACTGAAAACAGAATGAGGTGTATTCATGACAAAAGTTTTAACAATCGGTGAGGCCATGGGCCTCCTCGTAGCAGAAAGTGAAGGTCCGTTGGACCTGGTGGAACATTTTGAGCGCCATGTGTGCGGCGCAGAACTGAACTATATCGTAGGGATGGCCAGGCTGGGCTTCGATGCCTATTACATTTCCCGCGTGGGTGCTGATCCTTTTGGCGCCTGCATTCGCAATTTCCTAAAGGAAAATCATATTCACGATGCCTATGTGCAGACAGATACGGCCTATATGACGGGTTACCAAATGAAGGAAAAGGTGTCGAGCGGCGATCCCAAGGTTGCCAATATCCGTAAAAATACGGCTTTTACTCATTTGCTGCCGGCTGCACTCGACGCGATTGACTGGCAGGATGTCAAACTCGTGCACGTGACGGGAATTCCCCTGGCCTTATCGGATACTTGCCGGCAGTCCATTTATGCCCTGATGGAACAGGCCCGGCAGCACGGCGCTTTAGTTTCCTTTGACCCTAATTTGCGGCCCATGCTTTGGCCTTCCGAAAGGGAAATGTGTAAGGTCATTGGTGAAGCCAGCCTGCATGCAGACATTGTTCTGCCAGGACTGGAAGAAGCCAAGCGGATTACCGGTCTGGCCGATGAAAAGGAAATTGGCAAGTTTTATTTGGACCAGGGTGTACAGATGGCGGTCATCAAGCTCGGTGGCAGCCACGGCGCCTATGTCTGCTCGGCAGCCGGCGCACAGTACGTTCCCAGCTATCCCGTTGCGACTATCGTGGATACCGTCGGGGCTGGCGATGGCTTTGCCGTAGGCTTTACCAGCGGTGTGCTGGATGGCCTGTCTTTGTATGCTGCCGCCCGGCGCGGCGCTGCTATCGGTGCCCTGCAGATTCAGGTAGCCGGTGATAATGAAGGCCTGCCCACCCGGCAGGAGCTGGAAACATTTCAACGTAATAATGAGGGGGAAGATGTACAATGATTAGTAAAAACATGCAAACTATATTGGATATAGGCTTAGTTCCTTTGATTGTTCTCGATGATGCGGCCCAGGCTGTACCCTTTGGCCAGGCCCTGGTTGCTGGCGGTATTCCTATTGCAGAAGTGACCTTCCGCACGGATGCCTGCCTCGATACGATCCGCGCTATGGCCCAACACGTTCCGGGCCTCATCGTCGGCGCCGGTACGGTGCATAATGTAGCTCAGGCAGAAGCCGCTGTCCGGGCAGGGGCTACATTTATCGTTACGCCGGCCTTTAATCCAGCTGTCACAGAATGGTGCCTGCGTAATCACATCGATATCCTGCCCGGTACGGTATCGCCGGCAGATATTGAAGCAGCTAACGGCATGGGCATTGAAGTCTGCAAATTCTTCCCGGCTGCAGCCTATGGCGGCGTGAAGACACTGAAAGCTTTGGCCGGCCCCTTTGGACATATGAAATTCGTGCCTACAGGCGGCGTTAATTACGATAATATGCTGGAATATCTGGACCTGCCCAATGTCGCTGCTGTGGGTGGCAGCTTTATGACACCGTCAGCTATGGTCAAAAACCGCCAATGGGCTGATATTACGGCGACCTGCCAGGCTGCCGTCGATAAGCTCCTGGGCTTTGCTATTTGCCACACGGGCATTCACTGCCAGACGAAAGAAGAAGCAGAAGCTGTGACCGACCGCCTGTGCGGCCTCTTGCATCAGGAAAAAATCGAAGTGCCTGGTGCCTCGTGGTTTGTAGGAACGCTCGTAGAAGTATGCTATAAAAAGCTGCCTGGCGAAAAGGGTCACGTCGGTATCGATACGCGTGATATAGACCGGGCCATCGCCTACTACAAACGGCAGGGTGTTGAATTTGCCGAAGACGGTTTTACCTATGATGATCAGGGCCGCGTGCGTCTGGCATACTTCAAAGAACTGTATCATGGCTTTTCCGTCCATCTGCGCCGTCAGCCTAAGTAAGGAACAAAACAGGAGCAAAGGCCTGTCATTGACGTAGGCAAGGCAGTAGTCTATAATGAGTAAACAGATTACATTATATAGATAAAGGAGCAGGTTAGATGAACATTATTGATGAATTGTCCTGGCGTGGTGCCGTAAATCAGATGACAGAAGAAGAAAATCTCCGTAAACTTACAGAGGAAAAGAGCATCTCCCTGTATTGCGGCGTTGACCCGACGGGGGACAGCCTTCATATTGGTCACTTGATTCCGTTTATGATGTTGAAACGGTTTGCTATGGCAGGTCATCACCCGTATATCGTCATCGGCGGTGGTACGGGCGCTATCGGTGATCCCAGCGGCCGCAAGACAGAACGGCAGCTGCAGACCATGGAAACCATCCAGGCCAATGCGGAAAAATTAAAAGCCCAGTTTACTCACCTTTTTGGTGACGACCAAAACATTACGTTCGTCAATAACTACGACTGGCTTTCTAAGATCAGCCTGCTCGACTTTTTGCGCGACTATGGCAAGCTTTTCCCCATTAACATCATGCTGGCGAAGGAAGTCGTTGCCAGCCGTTTGGAAAACGGTATTTCCTTTACGGAATTTACATACCAGATCCTTCAGGCTGTCGATTATGAACACCTGTACAGCACTCATGATGTACAGCTCCAGGTCGGTGGTGCTGATCAGTGGGGCAACATTACCGGCGGCATCGATATGATCCGTAAGATGCACGGCGGCAATACACCGGTCTATGCCCTCACCATTCCGCTCATGCTGAAAGCGGATGGCACGAAGTTTGGCAAGACGGCCGGCGGTGCTATCTGGCTTGATCCGAAGAAGACCTCGCCTTTCGAATTCTATCAGTTCTGGCTCAACCAGGACGATGCTGACGTCGTAAAATACCTGAAATACTTTACCTTCCTCAGCAAAGAAGAAATCGATGCTCTCGAAGAAGCCGTTAAGACCGAACCGGAAAAACGCCTGGCCCAGCGCCGTCTGGCTGAAGAAGTAACGTCCTTCGTACACAGCCCGGAAGCGCTGAAAGAAGCCCAGAATATTACAGAAGCCCTGTATCATGGCAGCATTGCCGATCTTTCGGAAAGCGAACTCACCCAGGCCTTTGGCAAGATGCCGACGGTCAATGTGACGAATGAAGAAAAAGACGTCGTCAACTGGCTCGTCGATTCTACCATTTATTCGTCCAAGCGGCAGGCCCGTGAAGACGTAACGAATGGTGCCATTACGATTAACGGCGTGAAAGTAACCAGCCTGGACGAAATCGTACGGCCTCATAAAAATTCTCATGGCCACTTCGTTATCGTGCGGAAGGGTAAAAAGAAATATACACTGGCCAAAATCCAGTAAATTTTAAAGAAAAAAACAATAAAATAAAAGTTGACAAGTGTATTTTCACATGATATAATTACTCATTGCAAAATGTTCAATTTGCGAGTGTGCTATTGGTGAAATGCATGGAGGAAATGCTTCCGGTCAACAAAAAAATTAAGCAAGGTTCAGTCTATTCTTGATAGGGAGCCTTGCTTTTTTGTCGCTTTGGCAAGATACGTTTCCGTCGAATGATTTACTTTTTATAAGGGGTGAAGTAACAGCATGTTCAAACCTGTACAAGTTGGGAAAAGAACTCGCTATACGTATGCGAAGATCAACGAAGTCTTGAAGATGCCGCATTTGCTGGACTTACAGATTAAGTCTTACGAATGGTTCTTAGAAAAAGGGCTGAAAGATATATTCAAGGATATTTCGCCTATCGAAGATGCCGCGGGGAATTTATCCTTGTCCTTTGAAAATTTTAAATTGGGAGATCCCAAATACGACATCCAGGAGTGCAAGAAACGTGATACGACGTATGCTGCGCCATTGCGTGTCCAGATCCGCCTGGTCAATCATGTGACCGGTGAAATTAAGGATCAGGAAGTATTTATGGGTGATTTTCCGCTGATTACCGATACAGGTACGTTCATTATCAACGGTGCTGAACGTGTTATCGTCAGCCAGTTGGTCCGTTCTCCTGGCGTGTACTACGGTCGTGAAATCGACCCCATGGGGATCCGTCTGTACAACTCGACGGTTATCCCGAACCGTGGTGCCTGGATCGAACTCGAAACAGATGCAAACGATATCGTCTATGCCCGTATCGACCGTAACCGTAAGATCCCGGTTACCGTATTGATCCGTGCTTTAGGCTGGTCGAGCAACGCGGATATTCTCGAACTGTTTTATGACGACAAACGCCTGAAAGCGACGTTTGAAAAGGATACGACAGAATCGCAGGATGAAGCACTCGTAGAAATTTATAAAAAACTCCGTCCGGGCGAACCGCCGACAGTAGAAAGCGCACGCAGCCTCTTTGAAAACCTCTTCTTTGATCCGCGCCGCTATGACATGGCCCGCGTTGGCCGTTACAAGGCTGGTAAGAAGCTGGGCTGGGAACGCCGCCTCTTTGGCCTTACCCTGCACGAACCGATTGTCAATCCGGAAACGGGCGAAGTCGTCATCGAAGCACATACGGAAATTGGCTCGGCCGAAGTTGAAAAGATTAAAGAAAGCGGCGTCTATGCCGGTGATGGCCTGGCCATTGCGTACGTAGAAAAAGCTGATGGTTCTGTATATAAGGTGATCTGTAACAACAGCAATCTTCCGTATGACCATCGCACGATTACGCCGGAAGACATCATTGCCAATATTGATTATCTCCTGAACCTCATGGATGGCTTTGGCAATGTCGACGATATTGACCATTTGGGCAACCGTCGTCTGCGCTGCGTCGGTGAATTACTCCAGAATCAGTTCCGCATTGGCCTGACCCGTATGGAACGTGTTGTCCGCGAACGCATGACGACACAGGATACGGAACAGATCACCCCGCAGATGCTGATCAATATCCGCCCTGTCGTAGCTGCTATTAAAGAATTCTTCGGTTCCAGCCAGCTGTCCCAGTTCATGGACCAGACAAACCCCTTGGCTGAACTGACACATAAACGCCGTCTCAGTGCCCTTGGCCCTGGCGGTCTCTCCCGTGAACGCGCAGGCTTCGAAGTCCGCGACGTCCATCACTCTCACTACGGCCGTATGTGCCCGGTAGAAACGCCTGAAGGTCCGAACATCGGCCTGATTTCTTCCTTGGCCTGCTTTGGTAAAGTAAACGAATTCGGTTTCATCGAAGCACCGTACCGCCGTGTAGATAAAGAAACACACGTCGTAACGAACGACGTACATTATATTACAGCTGATGAAGAAGAACAGTATATCATTGCCCAGGCTAACGAACCGCTGACGGACGACGGCCATTTCGTCAATGAACGTGTTGCCTGCCGTCACGGTGAAGATACCCGTGAATTCCGGGCAGAACGCGTAGACTTCATGGACGTATCGCCAAAAGAAGTTGTTTCCGTCGGTACTTCTATGATTCCGTTCCTGGAAAACGATGATGCGAACCGTGCCCTCATGGGTGCGAACATGCAGCGTCAGGCCGTACCTCTCCTGCGCACGCAGGCACCGCTCGTCGGTACAGGTATGGAATACAAAGCCGCCTGTGACTCCGGCGTCTGCATCCTGGCAAAACATGCCGGTATCGTAAAACGCGTAACCGGTGATGAAATCGTAGTTACGACAGACGAAGGCTCTGTAGATTCGTATAAATTGATCAAATTCGTCCGTTCTAACCAGAGCACCTGCATCAACCAGCGTCCTCTCGTCTATAAGGGTGAACATGTAGAAGCCGGCCAGGTACTGGCTGACGGCATGGCTACCGATGGTGGCGAATTGGCTCTTGGCTATAACATTCTCGTCGCCTACATGCCGTGGGAAGGCTATAACTACGAAGATGCTGTTCTCCTTAGTGAAGATCTGCCGAAAAACGATCTCTATACATCCGTCCATATTGAAGAATATGAATGCGATGCCCGTGATACGAAATTAGGCTCTGAAGAAATTACCCGTGAAATCCCGAATGTCAGCGAAGACAGCACGAAGAACCTCGATGAAGACGGGATTATCATGATCGGTGCCGATGTATTCCCTGGTGACGTATTGGTCGGTAAAGTAACGCCGAAGGGCGAAACGGAACTGACTCCGGAAGAACGTCTCCTGCGGGCTATCTTCGGTGATAAAGAACGGGAAGTCCGTGACACGTCCCTGCGTGTACCGCACGGCGAATCCGGCAAGATCGTCGACGTTCGCGTCTTTTCCCGTGAAAATGGCGATGAACTGCCGCCGGGCGTAAACCGTCTGGTCCGTGTCTACATTGCCCAGAAACGTAAGATTCACGAAGGCGATAAGATGTCCGGCCGTCATGGTAACAAGGGCGTTGTTTCCCGCGTTATGCGCCAGGAAGACATGCCGTTCCTGCCTGATGGCACACCGGTTCAGATCGTGCTGAACCCCTTGGGCGTACCTTCCCGTATGAATATCGGACAGGTACTGGAAACTCATTTGGGCTGGGCCATGCATGAATTAGGCATGCAGATCAAGAACATGGATCCGACACTGGAAGCCAAACTGCGTGAAAATGGCTATGATTATGATAAATACGGCATGCCAAAGCCGGATAAAGCCGGTATTCACATTGCTACATCGGTATTCGATGGTGCTCATGCAGAAGACGTCTTTGCAGCCCTCAAGATGACCGGCCTGCCGGAAGATGGCAAAACGGTCCTCTACGATGGCCGTACAGGCGAACCGTTCGACCGCCGCGTCACTGTCGGTTACACGTACTTCCTCAAACTGCATCACCTGGTCGACGATAAGATCCATGCCCGTTCGACCGGCCCGTACTCCCTGGTTACACAGCAGCCGCTCGGTGGTAAAGCCCAGTTCGGTGGCCAGCGTTTCGGGGAAATGGAAGTTTGGGCTCTCGAAGCCTACGGCGCAGCCTATACGCTGCAGGAAATGCTGACAGTGAAATCTGACGATGTCGTCGGCCGTGTTAAGGCATACGAAAAGATCGTCAAAGGCGAAAATATTCCTGAACCGGGCGTACCGGAATCCTTCAAGGTATTGCTGAAGGAATTGCAGGCTATCGGCCTCGACGTACAGATCCTGAATGAAGACGGTGAAGAAGTCGTCATTAAGGAACTCGATGATGATGACGATATCGAACAGGGTGATAGCGACGAAATCCGTCAGGTTATGGAAGGCGAAGAAGGCGTAGACGCAGCAGCTCATCATGAAGCAGGCGCAGCTACACCGGATGACGCAGAAAACTCTGATGATGAGTATGTCACAGCCGGCGAAGAAGACGATGTCATGAGTGGCATGACCTATGAAACTGTTCCCGGTGGGGATAACGATACCGATAATAATGATGAAGAATAATAGTACACGCAGAGAAGGGAGCGGTATTTGTGCTGGATGTGAATGAATTTGATTCTATGCGGATTGGTCTGGCATCACCGGAAAAAATCCTGGAATGGTCGTACGGCGAAGTAAAAAAGCCGGAAACGATCAATTACCGGACGTTGAAACCGGAACGGGACGGCCTGTTTTGTGAACGCATCTTTGGGCCGACAAAAGACTGGGAATGCCATTGCGGTAAGTATAAACGCATCCGTTATAAAGGCGTCGTCTGCGACCGCTGCGGCGTTGAAGTAACACGGACCAAAGTTCGTCGTGAACGCATGGGGCATATTAAACTGGCTACGCCGGTTTCACATATATGGTATTTTAAAGGCATTCCGAGCCGGATGGGGCTGATCCTTGATATTTCGCCGCGTTCGCTGGAAAAAGTCTTGTATTTTGCTTCGTATATCGTCCTTGATCCGGGCGATACGCCGCTCGTACAAAAACAGCTGCTGACAGAAACAGAATACAGCCAGTATTATGACATGTATGGCGAACGTTTCCGCGTCGGCATGGGTGCGGCAGCTATTAAAGAACTGTTGCAGAACCTGGATCTCGATGCGTTAGATAAAGAATTGCGTGAAGAACTGCGTGATTCTTCAGGCCAGCGCCGCGTACGTGCGATCCGCCGTTTGGAAGTCGTAGAAGCCTTCCGCCATTCCGGCAACAAACCGGAATGGATGATTCTCGACGTCGTTCCGGTTATTCCGCCGGAACTGCGCCCGATGGTACAGCTCGATGGCGGCCGTTTCGCTACGTCTGACCTGAATGACCTGTATCGCCGTGTCATCAACCGTAATAACCGCCTGAGCCGTCTCCTCGAATTGGGCGCTCCTCATATCATCGTCCGTAACGAAATGCGTATGCTTCAGGAAGCTGTCGACGCATTGATCGATAATGGCCGCCGCGGCCGTCCTGTTACGGGCCCGGGCAACCGTCCTCTGAAATCCCTGTCGGATATGCTGAAAGGGAAACAGGGCCGTTTCCGTCAGAACCTCCTCGGTAAACGTGTCGACTATTCCGGCCGTTCCGTTATCGTTGTCGGTCCTGAACTGAAAATGCACCAGTGCGGTCTGCCGAAAGAAATGGCCTTGGAACTCTTCAAGCCGTTCGTCATGAAAAAGCTTGTGGAAAAGGGCATTGCTACAAACATTAAAAACGCAAAGAAAAAAGTAGAACGCGTCAATGGCGAAGTATGGGACGTCCTGGAAGACGTCATTAAGGAACATCCTGTTCTCTTGAACCGTGCCCCGACGTTGCATCGCTTGGGCATTCAGGCCTTCGAACCGATCCTTTGGGAAGGCCGTGCTATCAAGCTGCATCCTCTCGTTTGTACTGCCTACAACGCTGACTTTGACGGTGACCAGATGGCCTGCCATCTGCCGCTCTCCATTGAAGCTCAGTCTGAAGCCAGAACCCTCATGCTCTCGGCCCATAACATCCTGGCGCCGAAGGATGGCAAGCCTGTTGCCGTACCGACACAGGACATGGTTCTCGGTGCCTACTACCTGACACTGGTTAAACCGGGTGCTAAGGGCGAAGGCAAGATCTTCTCTGATTACGATGAAGTTATGCTCGCCTACGATGCCAAAGCGATTGAAATTGAAGCCCTGATCAAAGTCCGGATTCCGGAACACGGCCTCATCGAAACGACGGCAGGCAAGCTCCTCTATAACTACCAGCTGTACGAACCACTGCGTTTGTATCATACAGATAAAGTCATGGTCTTCACCAATCCGGAAGATACCGTCTTTGCCTATGAAAACGGCCTCATTGATTCGACACACTTCGTTAAGATTAAAGATAGCGAAGGACGCATCCTGGATTATGGCTTCCAGGCCATGAAAGATAAATTTAATGTCGACCTCCTGAGTGTACGGCCCTTGCCATCGCGTAAGATCGACAAGGAAGCCGTCGCCGCCTTTAAAGAAGGCAAAGAATACGTCGATGTCGATTGCCTGGGCGTACTGATGAATAAGAAACAGATCGGCAAGCTCGTCGATGCCTGCTTCCATCTCGTCGGCAATACGGAAACGGCCGAACTCCTGGACCGTATTAAAAACATTGGCTATCACTATGCACGACAGGCCGGTATGTCTATTGCCATTTCGGATATTCAGATTCCGGAAGAAAAATGGGACATCCTCGACGCAGCCGATAAGCAGGTACAGAATGTTACACAGATGTACTTGCGCGGCTTGATTACGGAAGATGAACGCTATCGTAAGACTTGCGCCCTTTGGGAAAAAGCAACAGATGATGTCACAGAAGTCATGATGGATAACATGGATCCGTTCAACTCCATCTTCATGATGGCTGACTCCGGTGCCCGTGGTAATAAACAGCAGATTCGTCAGGTTGCCGGTATGCGTGGCTTGATGGCTGACCCGTCTGGCCGGATCATCGACTTGCCGATCAAAGCAAACTTCCGCGAAGGCTTGTCCGTATTGGATTACTTTACATCGTCCCACGGTGCCCGTAAAGGTTTGGCCGATACGGCGCTGCGTACAGCTGACTCGGGTTACCTGACCCGTCGTCTCGTTGACGTTTCCCAGGATGTTATTGTCCGTGAAGACGACTGCGACGTATTCGGTATCGATTTGGTCCGCGAACGGGCCCGTCTGGCCGGCTCGTGCCGTCAGGCTGTAACGCTCTTGGCAGATAAGCTCATTGGCCGCGTGTTGGCTAAGGAAATTGTCGATACGGAAACGGGCGAAGTGATCTTCGAAGAAGAACACTTGCTGACGACAGATGATATGGACGTCCTCGTTGCCCACAAGGTGCCGAAGCTCTCCCTCCGTGGCAGCCAGATGGATATCAATGACGACATGAATCATACCAACGTCATCGAAACGGTATATCTCGGCGCACCGGAAGACAGCATCCGCGCAGCCCTGCGCCAGTCCATGGTAGAAAATATGCTGGGCAAGACCGTTGAAACAGCTGTAATCGATTCGAACCAGAATGAAATCTGCCCGGCCGGTACACCGCTGACGGAAGATGCTATTGAACGCATCCTCACGAGCGACGTAACGGAAGTAAAAGTACGCAACAACGATATCCGCGGCGTCTATGTAACAGCTATTGTCGAAGGCAATGGCGTCATCGAACCGCTGGAAGACCGTATTGTTGGCCGTACGGCAGCTGAAACATTGATTAATAAAGACACAGGCGAAGTTATCGTACCGCTGAACGAAGAAATTATGGAAGATAAGGCCAAAGAAGTCGTTAAATATTACGACAAGGTCAAGATCCGCAGCGTCCTCACGTGCCGCAGCCGTTATGGCGTATGTGCTAAGTGCTATGGCCGTGACCTCGGTACAGGTGGCAAGGTCAACGTCGGTGAATCTGTCGGCATCATTGCTGCCCAGTCCATCGGTGAACCGGGCACACAGCTGACCATGCGTACCTTCCATACAGGCGGCGTCGCTTCTGCCGGCGATATTACACAGGGTCTTCCTCGTGTCGAAGAATTGTTTGAAGCACGTAAACCGAAGGGCAATGCTATCGTTACAGAAATCGACGGCACTGTTTCCATTACGGAAAAAGAAGACCATCACGATATCAATATCGTACACGTCGTTGCCAAAAACGGCGAAGAACGGAGCTACACTATTCCGTATGGCTCGCACCTCGTCGTTCACGAAGGTGATGTCATCGAAAAGGGTACGCGTATTACTGCCGGTTCCATCAACCCGCATGATATCCTGCGGATCCTCGGTGTAGAAGCTACACAGCGGTACCTCGTATACGAAGTACAGAAGGTTTACAAATCCCAGGGTGTTGAAATTAACGATAAACACATCGAAGTCATCGTCCGCCAGATGCTTCGGAAGATTAAGATCGAAGATCCCGGTTCTGCCGATCTCCTGCCTGGCGATTATGTAGACGTCAACATCTTTGAAGATCAGAACAAGCGTCTGAAAGCAGCCGGGAGCAAGGAAGCCGTCGGCAAGGCCATCCTCTTGGGGATTACTAAAGCCGCCCTGGCTACAGAATCGTTCCTTTCGGCCGCATCCTTCCAGGAAACGACACGTGTCCTCACCGATGCAGCTATTAAAGGTAAGGTCGACCCGCTTCTGGGCCTTAAAGAAAACGTCATTATTGGCAAGCTGATTCCTGCCGGTACAGGCATGAGCCGTTACCGTAAGGTAAAAGTTGTCAAGACGATTCCGCCGGCCGTTACGTATGAAGACGAAGAAGGCAACCCCGTCGACATGCCGGAAGAAGCATAAGTAACTACGCTTTATCATGAAACATCCTGCTACGGCTTCCCTGTGGGGAGGCAGGTAGCAGGATGTTTTTTGTATTTTTCATAGAAAAGGCTGTATAGGGCTGGGATAAAAGAAAATAGAACACCCGGCACAGTGTAATAAAAGATGGCTTACTTTACGAAAAAAACATTGACATCCCCCAGGCCTGATGATAAAATATCTAAGTGTCGCAGTGTTGGTACTGCGCACAAATTGCATATTCTAAGGAGTGATGTTTCGTGAGCTTAGATATATTGGGAACCGCAAAGAAAACTGTCGGCGCCAAACAGACACTAAAAGCAATGAAACGAAACGAAGTCACACAGCTGTACATTGCGAGGGATTGCGATGCTCAGGTTGTCGCCCCGCTACTGGCGTGTGCTTCTGAAATGGGAATCCCCGTCGATCAGAATAGCACCATGGCAGAGCTGGGACAGGCCTGCCGGATCAAAGTCGGCGCAGCCGCTGTAGGAGTGCTTGCTTAATTTTGGTAATATCACTTTCCGGAGCCATTGGCTCCTTTGGTGATTACATTATAAATCTAATTGTTTGGAGAGGAGGTGCCCATATGCCAACAATCAACCAATTGGTTCGAAAAGGTCGTCAGGATTCCATTACGAAATCCACAGCACCGGCTTTAAAAAACTGCCCGCAGAAACGTGGCGTTTGCACACGTGTTTACACAGCAACGCCGAAGAAACCTAACTCTGCTCTGCGTAAAGTTGCCCGTGTACGCTTGACGAACGCTATCGAAGTAACTGCGTATATCCCCGGCATTGGTCACAATTTACAGGAACACAGTGTTGTATTAATCAGAGGCGGTCGTGTTAAGGACCTTCCTGGTGTACGTTATCACATCGTACGTGGTGCTTTGGATACAGCTGGTGTAGCTGATCGTCATCAGTCCCGTTCCAAGTACGGCGCTAAAAAAGGCAAATAATCGTTGCCAGCCAAGTTAAGATGAAAAGATAACCTACATATAAAGGGAGGAATTAGACATGCCAAGAAAAGGCCCAGTGCCCAAGCGCGATGTGCTGCCGGATCCGGTGTACCATTCCAAATTGGTAACGCGCTTCATCAATAAAGTAATGCTGGACGGCAAAAAAGGTGTCGCTGAATCCATCGTATACGATGCATTCGACATCATCCGTTCCAAAATGAACAAAGAACCGTTGGAAGTTTTTGAACAGGCTCTCAACAATGTAATGCCCGTACTTGAAGTACGTGCCCGCCGTGTTGGCGGTGCCAACTACCAGGTACCGGTTGAAGTACGTGCGGACCGCCGTCTGTCCCTCGGTATTCGTTGGACCGTAGGCTACGCCCGTAAACGTGGCGAACGCACGATGAAAGAAAAGCTCGCCGGTGAATTGATAGATGCCTTCAATAACACAGGTGCTGCTGTAAAGAAGAAAGAAGATACGCATAAAATGGCTGAAGCCAATAAGGCTTTTGCACATTATCACTGGTAATTAGATTATTACATGAGGAGTGGAAAAAATCGTGGGTAGAGAATTTCCTTTGGAAAAAACAAGAAATATTGGTATCATGGCCCACATCGATGCCGGTAAAACCACGACAACAGAACGAATCCTTTTCTACACTGGCCGAGTTCATAAAATCGGCGAAGTTCATGATGGCGCTGCTACCATGGACTGGATGGCCCAGGAACAGGAACGTGGCATTACGATCACGTCCGCTGCTACGACGGCTCATTGGAAAGGACATCGTATCAACATCATCGATACTCCGGGGCACGTTGACTTCACGGTAGAAGTTGAACGTTCCTTGCGCGTACTCGATGGTTCTGTTGCTGTTTTCTCCGCCAAAGGCGGGGTAGAACCGCAGTCCGAAACGGTTTGGCGTCAGGCAGAACACTACCATGTACCGCGTATCGCTTTCATCAACAAGATGGATACGACTGGTGCAGATTTCCTGAACTGCGTACAAATGATGAAAGACCGTCTGCAGGCTAACGCCGTTGCTATTCAGCTGCCGATCGGTGCTGAAGCAGATTTCAAAGGGATCATTGATCTGATCACGATGAAAGCAGAAATTTATGATGATGACCTCGGTAAAGAAATCGAAGTTGTCGATATTCCGGACGACATGAAAGACGAAGCCGAAGAATACCACAACATCATGATCGAAGCTGTATGCGATACAGACGAAGAACTGATGATGAAGTATCTCGAAGGCGAAGAAATCACGATCGACGAACTCAAAAAAGCAATCCGTAAAGCTGTCTGCACGAACGCTATGTTCCCGGTACTTTGCGGTTCTGCATACAAAAACAAAGGTGTACAGATGCTGCTCGACGCTGTAGTAGACTACATGCCGTCGCCGCTCGATATTCCTCCTGTTAAAGGTACGAACCCGGACACAGATGAAGAAGAAACGCGCGAAGCATCGGATGACGCTCCGTTCTCGGCCCTGGCCTTCAAGATCATGGCTGACCCCTTTGTAGGTAAATTGGCATTCTTCCGTATTTATTCGGGCACGCTCGAATCCGGTACATATGTCTACAACTCTACAAAAGGCAAAAAAGAACGTGTAGGCCGTATCCTGCGTATGCACGCTAACCACCGTGAAGAAGTTTCTATCGCCTATACAGGTGATATTGGCGGTATTGTTGGTCTCAAAGATACGACGACTGGCGATACACTTTGCGATGAAAAACACCCGATCATTCTGGAAAAAATGGAATTCCCTGATCCGGTTATCTCCGTTGCTGTTGAACCGAAGACCAAAGCTGACCAGGAAAAGATGGGCGTAGCCCTTTCCCGTCTGGCAGAAGAAGATCCGACCTTCAAAGTACACACCGATGCCGAAACAGGCCAGACCATCATCTCCGGCATGGGCGAACTTCATTTGGACATCATCGTTGACCGTATGTCCCGTGAATTCAAAGTAGACTGCAACGTCGGCAAACCTCAGGTTGCATACCGCGAAACCATTCGCAAGAGCGTCGAACAGGAAGGCCGTTTCGTCCGTCAGTCTGGTGGCCGTGGTCAGTATGGTGACTGCTGGCTCAAACTTATTCCGCAGGAAGCTGGTCAGGGCTTTGAATTTGAAAACAAAGTCGTTGGCGGTGCTATTCCTAAAGAATACATCGGCTCCGTTGAAGCTGGTGTCAGAGAAGCAATGGAAACAGGCGTACTCGCAGGCTTCCCGATGGTAGACATCAAAGTTGTCGTATTCGACGGCTCTTACCATGATGTTGACTCCTCGGAAATGGCATTTAAGATCGCCGGCTCCATGGGCTTCAAAGAAGGCGCTAAGAAAGCTAACCCGGTTCTCCTCGAACCGTACACGAAAGTTGAAGTTGTTGTTCCGGAAGAATACATGGGCGACGTTATCGGTGACCTGAACTCCCGCCGTGGCCGTGTCGAAGGCATGGAAATGCGTTCCGGTGCAGAACACATCAACGCCTTCGTACCGTTGGCAGAAATGTTTGGCTATGCAACGGATCTGCGTTCTAAGACGCAGGGCCGTGGCGTCTATACAATGACTTTTGACCACTACGAAGAAGTTCCTAAGAACGTAGCGGAAAAAGTTATTAGCGACAAAGGCTAAAATATCCTAAAATACACATTGGAGGAAATGCAAAATGGCAAAAGAACATTACGAAAGAACCAAACCGCATGTTAACATTGGCACCATCGGTCACGTTGACCATGGCAAAACAACTCTGACGGCTGCTATCACAAAAGTACTCTCCGAAAAAGGCTATGCTAAATTCGAAGACTATGCTGATATCGATAAAGCACCGGAAGAACGTGAACGTGGTATTAC